>DATAAL010000252.1:0-1507 GCA_036260145.1 Longimicrobiaceae bacterium
GCGGGAGCGGCTGAGGGCGAAGCTGCCGGAGTACATGGTGCCGGGAGCCTTCGTGGTACTGGAGTCGCTGCCGTTGACTCCGAACGGGAAGGTGGACCGCGGGGCGCTCCCGGCGCCGGAGCGGGGCACGGGGCAGGGCGAAGGTTATGTAGCACCGAGTACACTGGTGGAGGAGGTGGTGGGGGGGATCTGGGCGGAGGTTCTCGGGCTGGAGCGGGTGGGGGTGACGGAGGGCTTCTTCGCGCTGGGCGGACACTCGCTCCTGGCCGCCCGGGCGGTCTCGTACATCCGCACGGCCTTCGGTGTGGAGCTCCCGCTGCGTGCGTTCTTCGAGAGTCCCACCGTGGCCGAGCTGGCGCAGCGCGTGGAGGCGCTGCGGCACGCCGAGCTGCCCGTGCTGCCGGCCGTGGTGCCGACCGGGCGCACCGGCCCGCTGCCGCTCTCCTTCGCCCAGGAGCGGCTCTGGTTCATCGACCGCATGCAGCCCGGCAGCAGCACCTACAACCTCCCCCTCGCGCTGCGCCTGCGCGGACCGCTGCACACCGGGGCGCTGCAGCGCGCCCTGGGCGAGATCCTCCGCCGCCACGAGGCGCTGCGCACCGTCTTCGCCGAGGTGGACGGCTCCCCGGCGCAGCTCGTCGCCCCCTTCGGTGGCTTCGCGCTCCCCGTCGCCGATCTCTCCGGGCTGGGCGAAGCGGCGCGCGAGGCGGAGGCGAGGCGCCGCGCCACCGAGGAGGCGCTGCGGCCCTTCGACCTGGCGGCGGGCCCGCTCTTCCGCGCCCGCCTGCTGCGCCTGAGCGGGGAGGAGCACCTGCTGCTGCTCTCGATGCACCACATCGTCAGCGACGGCTGGAGCCTGGGCGTGCTCTTCCGCGAGCTCGCGGCCCTCTACGCGGCCTACCGGGACGGACGGGAATCGCCGCTCCCCGAGCTGCCGGTGCAGTACGCCGACCATGCCGCCTGGCAGCGCCGCCACCTGCAGGGCGCGGCGCTGCAGCGGCAGCTCGCCTACTGGAGGGAGCGCCTCGCCGATGCGCCCGCCCTGCTGGAGCTGCCCACCGACCATCCCCGTCCGCCGGTGCAGTCCTTCCGCGGCGCCAGCCAGCGCAGGGAGCTCGCCGCCGGGGCGCTGGAGCGGCTGCGTGCGCTGGGCCGGCAGGAGGGCGCGACGCTCTTCATGGTGGTGCTGGGCGCCTTCCAGGTGCTGCTCTCCAGGTACGCCGGCAGCGAGGACGTCGTCGTCGGCAGCCCGATCGCGGGGCGCACGCGCAGGGAGGTGGAGGCGCTGATCGGCTTCTTCGTCAACACGCTGGTGCTGCGCAGCGACCTCTCGGCAGACCCGAGCTTCCGCGAGGTGCTGCGGCGGGTGCGGGAGGCGACGCTGGGGGCGTACGAGCACCAGGAGCTGCCCTTCGAGAAGCTGGTGGCCGAGCTGCAGCCGGAGCGCAGCCTGAGCCACTCGCCGCTCTTCCAGGTGACGTTCACGCTGCAGGAGGGCGATGAGGCC
>DATAAL010000253.1:0-6878 GCA_036260145.1 Longimicrobiaceae bacterium
GGAGCACGTGCGCGACGCCTGGCTGACCCTCCTGGAGCCGCACCTGGGGCTGGCCCTGGCGCTGCGCCGCCTGGCCGCCGCCCCCGCCGGGGGTGCCGGGGCGGCCGCGGAGCCGCGCCCCGGGCGGGGTCGCCCCGCCCCCGCGCGCTGAGGAGGCCAGGATGGAGGTCCAGATCTTCGGCACCCGCAAGTGCAAGGACACGCAGAAGGCGCTGCGCTTCTTCAAGGAGCGCCGCATCCGCACCCACCTGGTGGACCTGAACGAGCGCGCGGCGTCGGCCGGCGAGTTGCGCCGCTTCGCGCAGAAGTTCGGCGCCGAGGCGCTCCTGGACTGGGAGGGGAAGCGCTTCCGCGACCGGGGGCTGCACGCGGCCCACCTCCCGGAATCCCGCATCCTCGCTCTCCTGGAGGAGGACCCGCTCCTCCTCCGCACTCCCCTCCTCCGCTCCGGGAACCTCCTGTCGCTGGGGTGGGACGAGGTGGAGTGGAGGGAGCGGGTGAAGCCGGAGGGTGGCCGGTGAGGATCGTGGGAGGGAAGTGGGCCGGGCGGCACCTGACCTCGCCCCCCGACCGCCGTGTCCGCCCCACGGCGGAGCACGTGCGCGACGCCTGGCTGACCCTCCTGGAGCCGCACCTGAAGGACGCGCGGGTGATCGACCTGTTCGCGGGGACGGGGGCGCTGGGGCTGGAGGCCCTGTCGCGCGGCGCCCGCTTCGCCGACTTCGTGGAGAGCCGCCCCGCCAGCCTGCACGCGCTCAAGGCCAACGTCGCGGCGCTGCGGGTCCGGGAGCGGACGCGGATCTTCAAGAAGGACGCGCTCCCCTTTGCCGCCGCGCTGGAGCCGTACGCCTACGACGTCGCCTTCGCGGACCCGCCGTACGGCTCCCGGATGCTGGACCGGCTGATCGAGGGGTGGCAGTCCAAGCCCTTCGCCCGCGTCCTCACCGTGGAGCACGCGGCCGACCACGAGCTCCCCCCCGGCGGGAGGCGCCGCCTGTTCGAGGACACCGCCGTGACCACCTATCGTGCGCCGAAGCCTCCTGGACCCCCGACCGAACCCCGGAGCCCCGAGAATGCCTGAACCGATCCGGGTCCGCTCCGCCGGACCCGCGGACGTGGAGACCTTCCTCACCCTGGTCGACGCCCTGGCCGACTACGAGAAGCTGGACCGCCCCACCCCGGAGGCGCGAGAGCGGCTGCTCCGCGACGCCTTCGGTCCGAACCCACGGATCCAAGTCCACCTCCTGGAGCGGGAGGGCAGGGCGGTGGGGTACACCATCACCCTGGAAACGTACTCCTCCTTCCTGGCGCTCCCCACGCTGTACCTGGAGGACCTGTTCGTCCTCCCGGAGGCGCGGCGGCTGGGCGTGGGGAGAGCGGCGTTCCGCTTCCTGGCCGGGGAGGCGCTGCGCCGGGGGTGCGGGCGGATGGAGTGGCAGGTGCTGGACTGGAACCAGCTCGCCATTGACTTCTACGAGGAGCTGGGGGCGCGACGGCTGAGCCAGTGGTACACGTACCGGCTGACCGCGGACGAGCTGCGGGAGATCTCAGGGGAATAGCGCGGATGGAAGCCGTCGTCGGCGGGGTCACGCTCTACTACCGGCTCCACGGGGAGGGGGAGCCGGTGCTCTTCGTCCACGGCTTCCCGCTGTCCGGCGAGATGTGGATGCCCGCGGTGGAGCGGCTGGGCGGTGGGTTCCGCTGCATCGTCCCGGACCTGCGCGGCCACGGCGCCAGCGGCGTCACCGCGGAGGCGAGCATGGAGCAGTACGCGGAAGACCTGGCCGGGGTGCTGGACGCGGCGGGGGAGCGCCGCCCGGTGGTCCTAGTCGGGATGTCGATGGGGGGCTACATCGCCTTCGAGTTCCTGCGGCGGTTCCCGGAGCGGGCGCGGGCGCTGGCGCTGGTGGACACCCGGGCGCAGCCGGACACCGAGGAGGGGGCGCGCGTGCGGTATGAGACGGCCGGGCGGGCGCTGCGGGAGGGGAGCCGGGTCGTGGCGGAGGGGATGGTCGGGAAGCTGTTCGCTCCCGGGGCGCCGGAGGAGCTCCGCGCCCGCTGGCTCGGGATCATGTCGGCCACTCCGCCCGAGGGGGCCGCCGCGGCGCTGCGGGCCATGGCGCGGCGGCCGGACTCCCGGGACACGCTGCGCGGGTTCGTGGGACCGGTGCTGGTGGTGGTGGGCGAGGAGGACGCCATCACCCCGGTGGAGGAGGCCCGCGGGATGGCCGAAGTGGCTCCGGGCGGGCGGGTGGAGGTCGTCCCCGGGGCGGGGCACATGGCCCCCGTCGAGCAGCCGGACACCGTGGCCGCGGTGCTCTGCCGGTTTCTCCGCGAGATTGCGTAAATAGTTGTGGATTAATTGTTTAGCGGTATCCTCCTGGCCCGCGTCTTGCTAGTGTACTTCGGGCCAAGTCTGACACGAACAATCGAGGGAGCGCCATTCCCGGGTGCAGAATGCCCGGTGCGCCGCCTGGACTTGGAACCCGGAATCCGGAGGAACGATGACCAGGACATTCAGGGGCCTGCTGCTCGCGGCGGGCCTGCTCGCCACCGCGGGCGCAGCGCAGGCTGCACCCTCGCTCGACATCCCCGCGGCGGTGCGGATCGCGGACTATTTCGCCACGCTGACCTTCTCCAGCACCCAGTCGCAGGAGACCGCGACGCCGTTCAGCGCCACCGGCGGGGCGGGGACCATCGGCTTCACGGGCAGCCTGACGACGGGGACCCCGTGCTACGACGTCACCGGCTCCCTCGGCCAGCGCTCGCGCCGGGTCACGGTGACGGTGACGGCGCAGGGCACCGGGGGGATCTGCGCGCAGGTGATCACCCACAACAACTACCAGGGAACCGTCTCCGATCTGGCGGCGGGGACGTACGACTTCCGGATCGTGCACGTGGTGAACGGCAGCTCCAGCACCGCCTATACGCAGCAGGTGACGGTGAGCTGAGGCACTGCCTGGGAGCTGCTGATGTGGGCGTGTCCCCCCTGGCGCGGGGCCGGGGGGATGGGGGCTATCCCGCCGGCTCGCGCTCCCGCTCCAGGAGCCGCTGCTTCCGCTCCACCCCCCAGCGGTACCCGGACAGCCCCCCGTCCTCGCGGACGGCGCGGTGGCAGGGGATCACCAGCGCCACGGGGTTGGTCGCGCAGGCGCGTCCCACCGCGCGTGCCGCGCCGGGGCTGCCGATGGCTTCGGCGATCTCCCGGTAGCTGCGGGTGCTCCCCCGGGGGATCTCGCGCAGCGCCCGCCACACCCGCCACTGGAAGGCGGTGGCGCGCACGTCCAGCGGGAGGTCGGGGTCGGGGCCGCTCCCCTCCAGCGACGCCACCACCGCCGCCACCCACCCCGCCAGCTCCTCGCCACCCGGCTCGATCGTTGCCCGGGGGAACTCCTCCCGCAGCGCCTCCTCCATCTCCCCGTCCGAATCCCCCAGCCGCACGGCGCACACCCCCCGCTCCGTGGCCGCCACCAGGATCCGCCCCAGCGGGGAAGGGGCCAGGGCGAAGCGGATCCGCACCCCCTGACCGCCCCTCCGGTACGCGGCGGGGGTCATCCCCAACCGGGCCTCCGCGTGCTCGTAGAGGCGGCTCCCGGAGCCGTACCCCGCCTCGAACCCGGCCCGGCTGACGCTCGCCCCCTCGCGCAGGTGCTCCCGGAGCCGCTCCGCGCGCCGCGCCGCCGCGTACTCCTGCGGCGATACCCCCACCAGCCGCTTGAAGACGCGCTGCAGGTGGTGCGGGCTCATGGCCGCCACCCTTCCCAGGCGCTCCAGCGTCACACTCTCCTCCGGGTGCGCGTCCAGGTACTCGCGGGCGCGCTGGACGGAGCGCGCCGCGGGCGAGGGCTGCATCCCCCGCGGACGGCAACGCCGGCACTCCCGGAACCCGGCGGCCTCGGCCTCGTCGGGGGTGGCGAAGAAGGCCACGTTCTCCCGCCGCGGGCGCCGCGAGGGGCACGACGGCCGGCAGTACACCCCGGTGGAGGATACCGCGTACACCAGGCGCCCATCGAAGCGCGGGTCGCGCGCCTGCACCGCGCTCCACGCGGTTCGCTCGTCCACCGGCCTGTCCTCGACGACTGTTGCGGCTGTGCTCATCCTCGATTCTCCTCGTTCCGGGTGCAGGGCGCGGGCTCACACCTCTCCGACGGGAACCAAGCTAGTGCCCCCGGACCCGTTGCAGCCACCCGGTTGTTGCGCTCAAATTGCCGGGCCCATGGAGGTCGCACCCTCAGGCTCACCGGAGAGAGGAAATGGCACGGAACACCCATGCGCAGGTGGACACCCCGGGAGGGACGGCATGAGCCCGCGGCGCCCCGGCTCCACGACCCCTCCCGAGGAAGCGGTCGAGCACCTGAGGGGCTCGGATCCCGTCCTCCGGGAGGTGATCGACCGCGTCGGTCCACTGGAGCTGGCGCTGGAACCGGATCTGTGGTGGTCGCTGGTGGACGCCATCGTCGCGCAGCAGCTCTCGGCCAAGGCCGCGGCCACAATCCTGGGGCGGGTCGAGGCGCTGGCTCCCGAGGGGAGAAGGCCGACGCCGGAGGAGATCCTCGCCACGTCCGACGAGCAGCTCCGCGCCTGCGGGCTCTCGCGCGCCAAGACCCTGGCCGTGAAGGATCTGGCCGCCCGCTGGCTGGACGGCTCGCTTCGCCCCGCCGAGATCCCCACCCTCTCCGACGAGGAGGTGGTCGGCGTGCTGACCCGGGTGAGGGGGATCGGGCGGTGGACGGCCGAGATGATCCTGATCTTCACGCTGAACCGTCCGGACGTCTTCCCCGTGGACGACCTGGGGATCCGCAACGCCGCGCAGCGGTGGTATGGGCTCCCGGAGCGGCCCGGGAGGGAGGAACTCCTCCGCATCGGAGAGCCGTGGCGCCCCTTCCGCACCCTGGCGTCGCGCTACCTGTGGCGGAGCCTGAGCGCCACCTCGATCGTGCCGCCTTCGGGTTGATTCCGCGCGGGCGGCGCAACCGCCGTTCAGCGCGAGCCTCGCCGCAGGGGCAGCATCCTCCTGCGCGGCCGGAGGGCGGGCGAGCCGAAGTGCTTGATGAACCGCCGCTCGCTGTCCGTGCTGCCGATCAGGATCAGCTCGGCAGCCGGGCCGGTCGGGATCTCGGCGTTCGGCAGAGGGTTGACGGTCGTCCCGCCCTCGTGCTCGAACGCCACCACGCTGCAGCCGGTCTCCTCCCGGATGCCGGACGCATTCAGCGGCCGGCCGGCCAGCACGGGCGGAACGGGGACGCGGAAGACGTCGAGTCCCTCGGCCAGCATCACGACGTCTCCGCTTTCCAGGATGTTGTAGATGGCGTTCGCGCCCATTGAAGCGTACGACATCACGAAGTCGGCGCCCGCCAGGTGCAGGGTCGGCACGTTCCGCTCCAGCGTCGCGCGGCTCACGATCTGGACGTCGGGCCGCAGGCGCCGGCAGTAGACCGTGAGATAGATGTTGGTAGGGTCCTCGCTGGTGGTGACGATGACGGTGCCCGCCTGGGTGATTCCCGCCTCCTCCAGCACCTCCCGCTCCGCCGCCGAGCCGTGGACGTAGATGCCAGGGTCCCGGATCAGCTCCTTCCGCTTCTCCACGATCCGGTACGGGATCCCCTGCTCGGAAAGGGCTCGCGCGGCCGCGCGCCCCACCCGGCCGCCGCCCAGGATCAGCACGGGCGCATCCGCCAGGTTGTAGATCACCGTCAGCTCCGAGAACTGGGCGAGTTGCTCTTCCGTCCCCGCGAAGACGAGGACGGAGTGCGGCTCGATCCGGGTGTCCGCGTGCGGGATCTCGAACTGGCCGCGGTTCCAGACGCCGGCGATCGTCAGCCCCGTGACCTCGCGCAGGCGACTCGCCCCGATCGTCTTGCCCACCAGCGGGGTGCCCGTCGCCGGCGCCTCCGCGATCACCAGCTCGCCGAAGCGGCCGATCACGTTGGCCCGGACGTCTCCACCCAGCGTGCGGCGGGCGAGCGCGCGGCCGAGCATGTCGGGCAGGTGAAGGACGTGGGACGAGCCCGCCATCTTCAGGATATCCAGCGACTCGTCGGCGCGCGCGATGGAGACGATGGGGACGGACGGGGACAGCTCCCGCACGCTGAACGCGATGTTCGTGTTCAGGTGGTCGTCCCCGGTACAGACCACGAGCGACGCCTCGGCGGCGCAGAGCGCGCGGTAGGTCTCGAACTTGTCCCGCTCGCCCACGACGACGCGGATCCCCTGGTCGTACAGCTCGAGGGCGCGGCCCAGGTCCGGCTCGAGCAGAACGTACGTGCGGCCGTGGTGCTCCAGCCGCTGGACCAGCGACAGCGCGACGGGATCGTAGTACGTGAGGATCACGTGGCCGCGCGTTCCCTCGGGCACCGATCGCGGCGCCCGCAGCCGCGACTGCGCCTCCAGCCAGGGGGCATAGAAGAACTGGATGAAGGTGAACGGCAGCACCACCAGCAGGAAGATCACTCCCGACAGGAGCACCACGATGGAGAACAGCCGCCCGAAGTCGCTTACGAAGGTGATATCACCGAACCCGAGCGTGGACATCACGGTGAGGGTCCAGTAGAAGCCCGTGATCCACGAGTGCTCCTGGCCCTCGGCGGCCATGAGGAAGTGGAACGCGACGCTGTATACCACGATCATCGTGGCGAGGAACACCAGGAACCGCCCGAGCGTGTGCAGGTCCCGGCGCGTGGAGCGGCCCTGGAGGAGGTAGGCGAACTGTGCCGGCAGAAATTTCATCGCGATGACCCGGATTCCGTTGGCCTCGCCAGGCTGCGGGGGGCGCGCCCCGGCCGCCATGGACGCGGATGCGTTCAAACTCCGCGCCGGGCCTGTGGGTGAGGCCGGCATCCACCAGGAGGCATGCATCGGCACGCGAGTGGGCCGGCGGC
>DATAAL010000254.1:0-3473 GCA_036260145.1 Longimicrobiaceae bacterium
GCATGCAGGGGGGTGCTCGGGTTCACTTTCGGCGGCTGGCCGATCTCCCGGGGGAGACGCCCGGCTCTGCGGCCCCGGCTCGCACCGGGTGTGCTATTGTCGAGTGACCTCGTCCGCACAGTATACATGGCCCGGGGGGCGCCGCGCAACAGCGGCGTTTCCGGCTACGCCGCGGCCTCCCGGGTGCGCCGGGGGAGGAAGGAGAAATCGTCCTCTTCGGGGATCCCCTCCTCCAGGGCGTAGAGGAAGGCGTCCACCACCGCGGGGTCGAACTGGGTCCCCGAGCAGCGCCGGAGCTCCTCCACCGCGGCCGGGATGGACCGCTTCTCCCGGTACGGCCGCGTGGTGATGATGGCGTCGAAGGCGTCGGCGACGGCGAGGATACGCCCTTCCAGGGAGATCTCCTCCCCCCGGAGCCCGTGGGGATACCCCGTCCCGTCCCACCTCTCGTGGTGGTGCAGGACCCCGCGGAGCGCGGGGCAGAGGAAGGGGCTCCGGGCCAGGATGGAGGCCCCGATGACCGGGTGCCGCTTCATGATCCCGTACTCCTCGTCGGTGAGCCGCCCCGGCTTCCCCAGGATGCTGTCCGGGATCCCGATCTTCCCCACGTCGTGCAGGAGCCCCGCCACCCAGAGGTGCCGGAGGGGCTGCTCCCCGATCCCCAGGACCCGCCCCGTCGCCACCGCGTAGCGGGTCACCCGGCCGGTATGGGCGCCGGTGTACCCGTCGCGCGCCTCCACCGCGCTGGCGATGGTGAGGAGCGCGTCCACGAAGAGCGCCTCGATCTGCCGGGACTGCTCGGCGACCCGGTTCTCCAGGTCGTTCTGGTACGAGCGGTTCTCCAGGATCAGGTTGCGGTGCTTCAGCGCCCGCTCCACCGACAGCGCCACCTCGTCGATGTTGAAGGGCTTGAGGAGGTAGTCGTCGGCCTCCAGCCGCAGGGCCTCGATGGCGTTCTCCATGGTCCCCACCCCGGTGAGGATGATGAACCCGATGGTTTCGTCGTACGCCTTGACGAGCCGCAGCAGGTCGGTCCCGTTCATCCCGGGCATCAGCAGGTCCGAGAGCACCACGTCCACCCCCCCGGAGAGGACGATCCCGTACGCGGTCTCCCCGTCCGGCGCCTCGATCAGCTCGTACCTGCCGTCATCGAGGGCCCGGTGGAGGAGGGAGCGGAGGTTGGGCTCGTCGTCCACGATCAGCACGCGGGGGCGCGGCCCCTCGGACGGAGCGACTCGGAGTGGGCGATGCATGGTGTCTGCCGGTGGGGTGGAGCGACGGAAGGGTGTGGCGATCCCGGGGTGGTGGTCCGGGGAGGATAGAAGGTAAGGGGCGTCCGGGGAGTTGTCGAGGATCTCAGAAGAGCGAGGTCTGCTCGCCGAGGGTCTCCGGCTCCACGGGGGTCTGGCCCAGGAGGCGCTGCATGGCGCGGGCGGAGGCGGGGGCGTGCCCCGCCCAGTAATTGCTGAAGTAGCCGAAGACGTCGATCCCGCGCTCCGGCATCCGCGCGAGGGTCTCCGCCCACTCCCGCTCCTCCCCCGAGCGGTCGGCCTGCACGTGCGAGTGGTCGGTGATGTGGCGGTCCGGGCCCATCCACCGCACGTAGTGGAAGTCCGCGGTGGGGCGGGAAACCAGGGCCAGGAGGATGTCCCGGGGGATCCAGGGGCCGTCGCTGAGGGCGAGGGCTACGCCGTACGCGGCGAGGAGGGAGAGGACACCGGGGAGGACGCGCCGGTCCACCCATTTGTGGTTGCGGAGCTCCACCGCCACCCGCAGGTCGCGCGGAACCCGGGGGAGGAAGTCCGCCAGCGCCGGGAGCTCGTCCGGGAGGAAGTCCGGCCCGAGCTGTACCAGGACGGGACCGAGCTTCTCGTCCAGTTCGCGCGCCCGCGCGAAGAACTCAGCGGCGACCTCGTCCACCCCGCGTAGCCGCCGCTCGTGCGTCACCTCCTGCGGCATCTTCAGCGCCAGGACGAACCCCGGCGGGGTCCGCTCGGCCCACCCGCGCACCGTCCTGGAGGGCGGGACGGCGTAGAAGGTGGAATCCACCTCCACCGTGTCGAAGGCGCGGGCGTAGGTCCCCAGGAACTCCGCGGGGCGGGTCCCCTCGGGGTAGAAGCCGCCCGACCAGGCGGCGTAGTTCCACCCCTGCGTGCCGATCCGGAGCCCCCCGCTGCCGCTCACCTCACCCTCCCGCCAGCTCCCGCAGCCGGGGGAGCTGTACCTCCAGGTGGTCTCCCGGGCAGGCGGTGTCCGCGAAGTCGTTGTGCTTCCCGATGCCCTCGGCCGGTACCCCCCAGCGCAGCGAGGCCCAGCGCACCAGCCGCCGCAGCGACTCCATCTGCGGCGCGGTCGGGTACTCGATCTCGAAGTTGCCCTCCAGGACGATCAGGAGGTGTCCCGTGGGGTCGTACGCGGTGTTGCTGTCCCCCGCGTACTCCACCTCGCGCGCCTCGGCGATCCGCCCCTCCAGGTCCACGTAGTAGTGGTAGGGGATGTCGGGCCAGGGCGGCTTGGTGCGTCCGTCAGCGAGCGGGCTCTCGGTCTGGGAGAACCTCTGCAGCCCGCGCAGCTTGTCCTGCAGCGTCCGGTCGGGGCGCTGCAGGGAGGCGGTGTGGTGGATGGTGATGCGGCGGATGGCGTGCCGCTGCATCGGCGCCACGGGGGGCTGGGCGCCCCACGCCGCCCGGGGGACGATGGGTGGCGCCGGGACGGCCGGCGGCTCGGCCGCGGGCGCCGGGCGCGGGGGCACGGCGGGGACGGGGCGCGGCGCGCACCCGGCAGGCGCCAGCAGAGCGAGGCAGAGCAGCGGGGCGGAAAGTCTCACGGCGGCTACGCTCGGGCTCGGGTCGGGAGGTCGGCCACGGGGGCGTCCGGGGAGAATATACTGTCCTGCGCGGCGCTCCGCTCGCCGGCCGTGAAACCTGCGCGCGGCACGTCCCGTAGTCCACCCAGGAGGCGGGATGCCCTCGTTCCCCGTACGCAAGCCCCGGAGTACAACATGAGAGAGAAGAGCCTGCTCGAAACGCTGATCACCTGGCTGGTGGCCGGGATCCTCGTCGTGATCGCCCTCAAGGTGGTCTTCGCCGTCCTCGGCGTGACCCTGGTGCTGGTGGGGATGCTGTTCCGGCTCCTCCCGCTGCTCCTGGTGGGGTTGCTGGTGTACATGGTGATCCGCTGGTTCCGCAAGGAGCCGGACTCCTCCCTCCCGTCGGACCCGATGGAGATCTGACCCGGGACCCGGGGACGAGAAACGGGGAGGCGCCGATGGTTGGCGCCTCCCCGTTGCTGTTCTGGGGCTATTGGAGTGCCGGATGCGCTCCGGTGGGGGGCCTGCTCTGGAAGTGCGTAACTCGCTTCGCTCAGACATACGCCTTCCGACGCAGGCCACCCACCTCCGCTCTTCTCCCGCGAGAGGCGGCAAACGACAACCGCAGTTGCCGTTGCTTTGCTCCCCTCCCCCGCAAGCGGGG
>DATAAL010000255.1:0-9164 GCA_036260145.1 Longimicrobiaceae bacterium
CAGCGCTGCCGGGCCGTCCCGCGTTTCCGCCCCGCAAACTCTCCCGAGCCGTGCCCGAGATCTCCTACGACACGCTGCAGCACGCACTGCGTGACCGTTCCGACGGCGGTGTGTTCTTCTTCCACGGGGACGAGGACTACCTTCGCGAGGAGGCTGTGGACCGCGTGACCCGGCGGTATCTCGACCCCGCGACGCGCGACTTCAACTTCGACCAGATCTCCGGCTCCGAGGTGGCGCCTGAGGAGCTGGCTTCGGTTCTCGCCACCCCGCCGATGATGGCCGAATGGCGGGTGGTGGTGGTGCGGGACGCGCAGGGACTCTCCCCGAAGGCGCGCGAGGCGGTGGAAGCGGTCGCCGCAGCGCCTCCGCCGGGACTGGTGCTGGTGGTCTCCGCGGCGATCCCCGCCGGGTCCAAGGCGAAGTTCTACGCTGAGCTGCAGCGGCGCGCCACATCGGTGGAGTTCCCCGCGCTGGACGCGATGGACGCCCCCGGCTGGCTGATCGAGCGCGCGGCGGCGGCGCACGGGGTTGTCCTGGAGCCGGATGCCGCCAGAGCATTGGTGGGCGCGGTGGGGACGGGGCTGGGCACGCTCTCGTCGGAGCTGGCGAAGCTCGCCGGGTACGTGCAGGACCGGAAGCGCATCACGGTGGAAGACGTGCGCGCCGTGGGGGGCAACCTCCCGCGCTACGACCGGTGGTCCTGGTTCGACCTGGTGGGGGAGCGGCGCTTCGGGGAGGCGATGCGGCTCCTCCCGGTGCTCCTGGAGGCGGGGGAGAACGGAGTGGGGCTGGTGATCGGGATGACCCAGCAGCTCCTGCGCATCGGTGTGCTCTGCGCAGGAGGGCAGGCGGCGCTGGAGCGCGAGCTGAAGCCGTACCAGAAGTGGATGGCGCGGAAGATGGGGCCGCAGGCGAAGAAGTGGACCCTCGCCGAGGTGGATGAGGCGCTCACGGAACTGCTGCGCACCGACCGGCTCCTGAAGTCGGCCTCCCTGACCGACCGCCAGGCGCTCGAGGAACTCCTCCTCCGCCTCCGGACCCTCCGTCCGGCGAGGGAGAGCGCGGCCTGAAATGGGCGTCCGCCCGGAGGCGCGCCACCCTCTTCGGTTGCCTCCCCGTCCACGGGTGACTACTTTCCGCCACTTCTCACGAGAGTGGCAATCCCGTTCCCCGGCAGTGATGGCGCTCCAGCTCGTACTCCGTCCGGCTCCTTCCACGCGCCGCGGCGGATGACCCCGACCACCGAGACCCCCTTGATGCAGCAGTGGCGGGAGGTCAAGACCCGTCACCCCGACGCACTTGTCTTCTTCCGCGTCGGCGACTTCTACGAGATGTTCAACGAGGACGCCGAGGAAGGCGCCCGCCTCCTGGACATCACCCTGACCTCGCGCAACAACGGCAGCTCCCGGGCTCCCTTGGCCGGGGTCCCGGCGCACGCCCTGGAGACCTACCTCCAGCGGCTGGTGGCGCTCGGGCGGCGTGTGGCCATCTGCGAGCAGGTGCAGGATCCGCGCGAGGCCAGGGGGATCGTCCGGCGGGAGGTGATCGAGATGGTCACCCCGGGGGCGATCTTCGCCGATGCGCTCCTGGACGCCCGCCGCAACAACTTCCTGGCCGCCCTCGCGGGAGACCCGCGGGGGAGCGGCGCACTCGGGCTGGCCTGCGCCGACCTTTCCACCGGCGAGGTCCTCCTGAGGCGCGCGGCATGGGGAGACCTCCCCGCCGAGCTGGGACGGATCGACCCGTCCGAGCTCCTCCTCCCGCGCTCCTGGGAGCTGTTTCCCATCCCCGGCGTCGATGGGGTGACGCGCACCTACCGGAGCGACTGGCTCTTCGACCCGGAGGCGGGGCGCGAGGAGCTGTCCCGGCGCTTCCGGGTCCTGAGGCTCGACGGCTTCGGGCTGGGGAGGAACGACGACGAGCTGGTCGGCGCTTGCGGCGCGCTAATGGCGTACCTGTCCGAGGTGCAGCCGGGGGGGGTGGAGCACCTCCGCCCGCCGCGGGTGGAGCACGCCGGCGAGGTGATGGCGCTGGACGAGATGACGCGCCGCAACCTGGAGATCCTGGAGCCCCTCCGTGGCTCGGGGACGGAGGGGACGCTCCTGGGGGTGCTGGACGAGGCGCTGACGCCCATGGGCGGGCGACTCCTCCGGCGCTGGATCGTCTCGCCCCTGGTGCGCCGGGAGCCGGTGGAGGCGCGGCTGGACGCCGTGGCGGAGCTGGTGGCGGACGGGGAGCGCCGCAGCGCGCTCCGCTCCGCGCTGGCGGAGATCCGCGACCTGGAGCGGCTGGCCGCCAAGGTGGCGACGGGCCGGATCGCCCCGCGCGAGATGCTGGCCCTGGCCGCATCGCTGGGGCGGCTTCCTGCGGCGCGCGGTGCGCTGGCGGACACCGGAAGCGCGCTCCTGGCGGAGCTGCGCGACGGCGCCGACTCACTGGACCCGGTGCGGGAGGCGATCTCGCGCGCCGTCCACCCCGACGCTCCGGCGACGCTGGCCGAGCCGGGGTACATTCGCCCGGGGTACGATGCGGAGCTGGATGCCCTCCGGGAGGCACGCGACGGGGCGGTGGAGTGGATCGCGCGGCTCCAGGCGCGGGAGCGCGAGCGGACGGGGATCCAGTCGTTGAAGGTGGGGTTCAACCAGGTGTTCGGGTACTACCTGGAGGTGACCCGCGCCAACCTGGACCGGGTTCCGTCCGACTACCACCGCAAGCAGACGCTGGCGAACGCGGAGCGCTTCTTCACCCCCGAGCTCAAGGAGTGGGAGGAGAGGGTCCTGGGGGCGGAGGAGCGGATCGCTGCGCTGGAGCTGCGACTCTTCGGCGAGCTGCGCGCCCGCGTTGCGGCGGAGGTCCCGCGCATCCAGCGCACCGCGGAGGCGGTCGCGGCGCTCGACGTGCTGGCGGCACTCGCCGAGGTGGCGGTGCGGCGGGAGTACGTCCGCCCGGAGGTGGACGACGGGTACGCGCTGGAGATCCAGGGCGGGCGGCACCCGGTGGTGGAGACGATGATGCCGCGGGAGGAGTTCATTCCCAACGACGTCCGGCTCGACCGGGAGGCGCGGGTGATGATCCTCACCGGGCCCAATATGGCGGGGAAGTCCACCGTGCTGCGGCAGGTGGGGCTGATCACCCTCCTGACGCAGGTGGGCTCCTTCGTCCCGGCACGCGCGGCGCGGGTGGGGATGGTGGACCGGATCTTCACGCGGGTGGGCGCCTCGGACAACCTGGTCCGCGGGCAGTCCACCTTCATGGTGGAGATGAGCGAGACCGCGGCGATCCTGCACTGCGCGACGGAGCGGTCCCTGGTCCTCCTGGACGAGATCGGGCGTGGTACCTCCACCTGGGACGGACTGAGCGTGGCCACCGCGACCACCGAGCACCTCCACGATCGGGTAGGGGCCAAGACGATCTTCGCCACGCACTACCACGAGCTGACCCGGCTTTCGGAGCGCCTCCCGGGAGTGGTAAACTTCAGCGTAGCGGTGCGGGAATCGGGGGATGAGATCCTCTTCCTTCGCCGGCTCGTCCCGGGGGGCGCAGACCGCTCGTACGGAGTGGAGGTGGCGAGGCTGGCGGGGATCCCCCACGCGGTGGTGGAGCGGGCCCGGGAGATCCTCTCCGGATTGGAGGCGGAGGGAAGGGTGTCCGGGAACGGTCGTAGTCTTCAACTCCCGGGACCCGCTTCGGAGCTCCAGATCTCCCTGTTCGAGGCCGCGCCCCACCCGGCGGTGCAGCGGCTCCGGTCGATCGACGTGAACAACCTGACCCCGCTCCGGGCGCTGACGCTCCTGGCGGAACTGGTCGATATCGCGCGGGAGTGACCCCGTGCGCCGGATGTCATGATGCTTGCTCGAATCGCTCTGTTCGTCGTGATCGCGCTCTGCGCGGGGTGCAAGCGGGAAGCACTCCCCGAGACCCCCCCGCGGCAGCTTTCCTCCTCGCCCTTCCAGTACCCCGAGGAGCTGTGGGACGCAGGGGTGGAGGGGGAGACGGTGCTCCGCATCTTCGTCACCGCGCAGGGGACGGTGGACTCCACCCGGGTGGAGAATACCAGCGGTCACCCCGCCTTCGACCGGGCAGCGCTCAATGGGGTGCGCGAGCTCCGCTTCGAGCCGGCGCGCCGGGGTGAGGAGCCGGTCGGCGCGTGGGTCCTGCTTCCCGTGCAGTTCCGGATGAACGCGGGGGAAACCGGGCTCCCGGACCCGCGCTGACCGGCTTCATCCTCTCCAACACTCCGACGCCATGCCTCCCCACCAGAAGCCATACCAGAACATCCTGCAGACGATCGGGTGGACTCCGCTGATCCGCCTCAACCGGGTCGCGGCGGGGATCCGCACCCCGGTGTACGGAAAGGCCGAGTTCATGAACCCGGGGGGCTCGGTGAAGGACCGGATCGGATCGGCGATCATCGAAGCCGCCGAGCGCGAGGGGTGTCTCCGCCCGGGGGGGACCGTGGTGGAGGGAACGAGCGGGAACACCGGGGTCGGACTGGCGCTGGCGGCCGCCATCAAGGGGTACCGCTGCATCTTCACCATCCCCGACAAGATGAGCCAGGAGAAGGTCAGGCTCCTCAAGGCGTTCGGCGCGGAGGTGATCGTCACCCCCACGGCGGTGCCCCCGGACCACCCGGACAACTACGTGATGATGGCGAAGCGGATCGCGCAGGAGACGCCCAACGCCATCCTCGCCAACCAGTTCTACAACGGCGCCAATCCGGAGGCGCACTACCGGACCACCGGTCCGGAGCTGTGGGAGCAGACGGAGGGGCGCATCACCCACTTCGTCAGCGCCGCGGGAACGGGTGGGACGATCACCGGGGTGGGGCGCTTCCTCAAGGAGCGGAAGCCGCAGGTGCGTGTGATCGGCGGGGACCCGGTGGGCTCGATCATCCGGGAATACGCCCAGACGGGGGTGAAGGGCGAGGCGACGCCGTACAAGATGGAGGGGATCGGCCAGGACAAGATCCCGGGGACGCTCGACCTGGAGGTCGTGGACGAGTGGCGCTCGGTGGACGACCGCACGGCCTTCGCCATGGCGAGGCGCCTGACGCGCGAGGAGGGGCTCTTCGTCGGCGGCTCCACGGGGCTCATCGTCCATATCGCGCTGGAGGTGGCGCGGGAGGTGAGCGATCCGGACGCCTGCGTGGTGTGCCTCCTGTGCGATACCGGCGAGCGCTACCTCTCCAAGCTCTACAACGATGAGTGGATGCGCGAGAACCGGCTCCTGGAGCCGGCCCGCATCACCGCGCGGGACATGATCTCCGACAAGGGCGGGCGGGCGCCGTCCACCCTGATCTCGGTGGCTCCAGAGACCGCCGTGCGCCGGGCGCTCGCCTACATCACCGAGAACAACGTGTCGCAGCTCCCGGTGGTCGCCGAGGGTGACTGCGTGGGGCACGTGTCCGAGGCCACGCTCATGGCGCGGGTCCTGGAGAACACCGCCCTTCTGGACCAGTCGGTGCAGCAGCTCATGGACCCCCCGCTGCCGGTGGTGGACGCGCACATCGACCTCCCCTCCATCACCCGGCTGCTGACACGGCAGAACCCCGGGGTGCTGATCCGGCGGGACGGGGAGCTGGCCGGGATCGTCACCCGCGAGGACGTCCTTCGCTATCTCACCAACGGACTCTAGCGGCAGGCGTCGGACGGCGGTGTCGGGGTGCAACAAGGGGCCGATCCGGAGCGTTCGGACCGGCCCCTTTTTTCATAGCCCGGGGAGCCGCGCGACGGGAAACAGCTCGTTCTTTTCTCATCGTGACGCACGTGTTACATTGCCGCGTATCTCACGGCAGGCCGATGTGCTATGCTGTAGGCACCTCGGGAGGTGAGAACTCCCACCCTTTCTTCAACCCGGGAAAGTCCATGACGAAAACACGTATGCGTATGGCGGTCCTGGCGCTGTTGGCGCTGGTGCTGGGCCTCGCGCTCCCCGGCACCTCGCGCGCCCAGGGGGTGACGACGGCTGCTGTGACGGGTACGGTGACGAACGAGGCGGGGCAGCCCGTCGCGGGCGCGCGGGTGACGGTGCGTAACGCCGCGACAGGCTTCTCCCGCACGGTCGGTACCGACCAGGGGGGACGGTACTTCGTGCCGAACCTCGCGCCGGGAGGGCCCTACACGGTCTCCGCGGAGGCGCTCGGCCAGGCTGCGCAGCCACGCAGCGGGATCCAGCTGGTGCTGAACCAGACCACCACGGTGGACCTGCGCCTGGCGGCGCAGGCGGTCGCGATCGAGGGGATCACGGTCACCGGGGGCACCAGCGCGGTGATCAGCCCCACGCGCACCGGCGCGGCGACCATCCTGGGCGAGGAGACCATCGAGTCACTCCCCACCATCACGCGCAACTTCACCGAGGTCGCCACCCTGTCGCCGTACGTGACGGGGCTCACCAGCGAGTCGGTCTCCATCGGCGGCGCCAACAACCGCTACAACAACATCCAGATCGACGGCGCCACCACCAGCGACCTCTTCGGGCTGGGGAGCACCGGGACCCCGGGCGGGCAGGGGACGGCCGCCAAGCCGATCCCGCTGGACGCCATTGAGCAGTTCCAGGTGCTAGTCTCCCCCTTCGACATCCGGCAGACGGGCTTCACGGGAGGCCTGATCAACGCGGTGACCAAGGCAGGCACCAACGACTTCCGGGGGAGCCTGTTCATGGAGTACCGCGACCAGAACCTGGTGCGCGGCGACACCCTGCGCGGCTACGGCCGCACCTTCTCCCCGCCGCTCGACTTCTCCGCCCAGATCCTGGGCGCGACGCTGCGCGGCCCGATCGTCCGGGACCGGCTGCACTTCTCCTTCTCGGGCGAGCTGGAGCAGCGCGAGACCCCGGAGCTGTTCAGCGCCACCAGCGACCCGGCCACCATCCGCGTGACGGAGCGCACGATCAACCGGGTGGTCACCGCCGCGCAGCGCTTCGGGATCGATCCCGGGGGAGCCGGCGCGTTCACCCGCGAGGTGTCGATGTCGAACCTGTTCGGCCGCCTCGACTACCGGATCAACCCCTCGCACCGCGTGGTGCTCCGGCACAACTACGCCCCTAAGTCCCGGGACGACGCCGGGCTGACCCGGGGAGGCAGCACCTTCGACCTGTCGTCGTACAACTTCAACTACAAGACGGACCTCAACTCCACGGTCCTGCAGCTCTTCTCGCAGTTCGGCGACGCGTTCTCCAACGAGTTCCAGTTCAACTACCAGACCATCCGCGACCGTCCCACCCCGGCGGTGCGCTACTCGATCTTCGAGGTGGTCACCAACGACAGCATCGGCGGGCGGCCGACCTCCGGCCTGGTTCGAGGCGGCGCCGAGATCGCCCGGCAGGCCAACGAGCTGGACCAGGACCTGATCCAGGCGACCAACAACCTCACCTGGGACCGCGGCGCACACCGGCTGACGTTCGGCGTCAACGGCGAGTACTACAAGTTCCGCAACCTGTTCGTGCAGGGGGTGCTGGGGACCTACCGTTTCGCCAGCCCCGCGGCCTTCGAGGCCGGGACGCCCCAGTCGTACACGGCCAACGTGCCGCTCCGCGAGGACCTCAACGCGCGGTTCTCGGTGTTCCAGCCCGGCCTCTACGCCCAGGACGTGTGGACGGTCAACGACAACCTGACGCTGACCGCCGGGGTGCGCGTGGACGTGCCGTACCTCCTCGACGAGCCGGAGGAGAACACGCGCTTCACCGCCGGCTTCGGCCAGAGCAACTCCATCACGCCGTCGGGCAACCCGCTCTTCTCGCCCCGGGTCGGCTTCAACCTGCAGTTCGGCGACGCGGTCACCACGCAGATCCGCGGCGGCGTCGGCGTCTTCTCGGGCCGTCCCCCGTACGTCTGGGTGTCCAACGCGTTCAGCAACACCGGCAACGACTTCGCCAGCCTGACCTGCACCGGTACCAACGTCCCCGCGTTCACCCCGAACGCGCCCCCGACGGCGTGCCGGAGCGGCGCCGGCCCCGCGCCGCCCGCGATCGCTCCGCCGATCAGCACCCTGGCGGAGGACTACGTGTTCCCGCAGGACCTCAAGGCCAGCCTGGGGCTGGACCGTGAGCTGTTCATGGGGATCACCGGCACCTTCGAGGCCATCTACACCCGCGGGCTGAACCAGACCTTCGCCCGCGAGATCAACCTGCAGGGATCGCAGAACGTGTCGGCCACCTCCCGCCAGGGCCTGGGCGACCGCGTGATCTACGGCACGCCGCAGAACGAGTCGGCTGCCCGCTTCGCCTTCAACCCGGTGCGCCGGGTCGCCGGCTTCCAGCACGTGGTGGAGCTGGTCAACGCCGATGAGAGCAGCCACCAGCTCCAGCTGGTCACCGAGCTGGCCCGCTCGTTCGGCCGGAACTTCGACCTGCGCGCCTCGTACAGCTTCCAGCGCGCTCGCGACGTCCAGAGCCTGACCTCCAGCGTCGCGACCTCGAACATCGGGTTCCACCCGGTGGGCCGCACCGTGAACGAGCAGACGGTCACGCCCTCGTCCTTCGAGCGCCCCCACAAGATCACCCTGTACGCCTCCGCACGCGTCCTGCCGCAGTTCGGCGGCACGGAGCTGACCGCCGCCTACATCGGGCAGTCGGGGCGCACCTACTCGTACGTGTACGACGGCGACATCAACGGCGACGGGTACGAGTCGTCGGCGTCAGGGATCGGCGGACGGAACAACGACCTGGTGTACATCCCGAACGACATCAACGAGATCGTGTTCCGGACGGACAACGACCGCCGGCTCTTCCAGGAGCTGGTGGAGAAGGAGGAGTGCCTGCAGGAGAGCCGCGGCCGCATTATGGAGCGCAACTCCTGCCGCGGGCCCTGGGTCAACGAGGTGAACGTGGGGATCGCGCAGACGATTCCGACCGGGCGCTTCGGCCAGGGGCTGACCATCGAGGCCAACATCCTGAACTTCCTCAACCTCCTCAACGCGGACTGGGGCCTCCAGCAGGGTCCGCAGAACAACACGGTCAACCTGCTCGACTACGCGGGCCGGCAGACCGCGGGGAACGTCAACTCGGCGCCCACCTTCACCTACGACGGCTTCGTCAGCACCAGCAACGGTGTCCAGAGCGCGGAGCTGCCGTACACCACCTTCTTCGGCTCCCGCTACCAGATCCAGCTGTCCGTCCGCTACCGGTTCTGAGCGCGGCGGAGCAGGAGTGAAGAGCGGCGGGGGGGG
>DATAAL010000256.1:0-3053 GCA_036260145.1 Longimicrobiaceae bacterium
CGGGGAGCGGCGCCGGCCGGCTCCTCACCCCCTGCGTCCGAAGTCGGTGTCCAGCCCGTCGTCCCCGTCGTCCCCGCCGTCCGCGTCGTCATACGCGTCCTCGCCCTCGACGGGGAGGTCCGCGTCCCCGTCGGTGCGGAAGCGCCGGAACGCTTCCGCGCCGGTCCGCACCCCGCGCACGGTGGAAGCGGTGTCGATGAACAGAGATTCCGCTTCTTCCTGCACCACCTCCAGCAGGGCGTTCAGCTCGTTGACGCGCTCCTCCGCCAGCGCCGCCACCCGGTTCACCCGCTGGTTGGCGCTGGCGATGGTCTGGTTCAGCGTCTGGATGTCCGCGCGCAACGAGGCGCTGATGTAGTCGACGTTGTCGGCCACGGAGGCGGCGTGCCGGACGACCGGGTTGACGTCCTCGCGGAGCCGCTCGATCACCTGGTTGATCTTCGCGTACACCTTGCGCGAGTTCCACGCGGCCGGGACCACCGGGATGGCGATGGCGATCAGCGCGAGCGCGATCACGATGCTGGCGATGCTGGTGAGGAGATCCACCCAGTACGTCAGCCCCCTGCTGCTGGCCTGCACCGTCACCACGGTATCGCGGATGGCCGGCACCGCCTGCGCGAGGGTCGCCAGCACGGCGCCCGACGAAAGGGACACGGGGGAGATCAAGCCGGTTCCTCCTGGCAGGGGATGTACGGGCCCGTCACTCGAACAGGTCCAGGCCGAGAGTGCGGGAGCCGACCTTGGGGACGAGCCGGACCGCGAGCCGCGATGCCCGCCCCAGAGCGAAGCGGCGGCGCACCTCCTCCGCCACCCCTCCGGGGAGCCCGTCCAGCCCCGTCGGGTCGCGCCGGTCCACCCGGGCGCGAAGAGCCGCGTCCAGCCGGTCGATCCCGCCCGCCGCTTCCGCCAGCGCCCGGACCCCCGCGGGGGCGGACCACCCGCCCGCCAGCTCCGCCACCTCGCTGGCCCACAGGTCGCCGAGCGGGAGGAAGGGCTCCGGCGGGAGGGCACCATCCAGGAGCAGGGCGGTCTTGTTGTCGGGCGCGGCAGGGAGCGCGTCCGGCTCCAGCCGGGCCCGCAGCCCCGCCACCTCCCGCCCCACCCGCGCCTCCTCCGGAAGCCGCCCCAGGGCGTGCAAAAGTGGTTCCACCCCCGGCCCGGAGGTCGGCACGCGCACCAGCACCTCCGGTCCCAGGCGCTCCAGGAACCGCCCGGCGAGCGCGGCCTCCGGGGAGGCGTCGTCCAGCAGGGCGATCCGTCGCACACCCCAGTCGGCGAGCGCCTGGCGCGCCACCGCGGCCACCACCTCCCCGATGCGCGCCTCCCTCACCGCCCCTCCTCCAGGAGCCGCGCCAGCTCGCGCGCCACCAGGTGCAGGTCCTCGTCGCGCGCGTGGGCGTAGGGGCGCCGGGCCCGGGCCACCTCATCCAGCGACAGCTCCGCGTCCACCCGGTCCTCCCCGAGGTCGTCGCCGCGGGCCAGTACGCGCCCGTCCGGACCCACGATCATCGATCCCCCCGCGAACACCGCGCCCCCCTCGGTCCCCACCCGGTTCGCCAGCGCCACGTAGATCCCGTACGCGGTGGCCGCGGCGACGGCGAGGTGCTCCCACGCTCCCCACGACGCGAAGCGCCCTCCGGACGCGCCTCCCTCCCACGACCCCCGTCCCGCCGCCGCGGACTGCACCACCACCAGGCTCGCGCCCGCGGCCGCCAGGAGCCAGGTGAGCGCCGGGTGCCACAGGTCCTCGCACACCAGGAGCCCCATCCGCCACCCGCCACCCGCGTCGTACGCCCGGACCCGGTCCCCGGCGCCGAAGTACCGCCCCTCGTCGAACATCCCGTAGGTGGGGAGATACACCTTGCGGTGCCGGTGCAGCACCCCGCCGCGCCGCAGGTGCAGGGCGGCGTTGAAGGGGACGAACCCCGGTCCCGCCTCCACCACCCCGAGCACCACGTCCGGCCCCCTCGCCAGGGCGGGGAACGGTAGGTCGGAGACGGGGATCGCCACCGTATGGGTCCGGTCGCGCAGGTCGTACCCGGTGAGCGCCAGCTCCGGCGTCACCAGCAGGTCCACCCCGTCGCGCGCCGCGTCCTGCTGCGCCCCGGTGATCCGCCGGAGGTTGGAATCCGGGTCCCCGAGCGCGGGGGCGAACTGCTCGATCCGCAGGCGGAGGCGTCCGCTCCGCCACTCGCCCCCGCTCACTCCTGCGTACCGAGCTCCGGTGAAAGCCCGACCACCCGGGTCACGGGGACGGTGAACACGATCCCCGTGGCGGGGTCCTCCAGGTTTCCGCAGACCTTCCGGAGGAAGTCGATCACCCGGTCCACCTTGCTGTCCTCGCGGATCACGCTGAACAGCGTGTAGTTGCGTGGCCGGGAGCGGGAGGCCAGGTCGGTGAGCCCTGCGAAGATGGGGACGTCGGCGGAGAGGAAGCGGCCCATCCCCTCGCTGCCGATCAGCGTGGCACCGGTCACCCCCAGCTCGATGAACCCGGAGAGGATCTCGTCCAGCTTCTCTTCCTGGTTGATCACCGCGATCAGGAGCTGCACCTTTTCGTCCCGGGACCGGAGGGGACAGGGCGGGGAGACCCCGCGGACCGTGGTATCTTACCCCGCGCGTGGAACGGGTGTCAAGAAACGGCGGGACTTTCCGGAGGAGGGATCGTCCCCGTACCCGCCGGAACGTATCCGGCCGCCCCGGCGCGCCGGGGCCTTGCACGATCCTTGCGCCGCGGTCCAAGCTTCAACCCGACCGACTCCCTGCACCCTGCCGCGGCGGCGGGGCGCCGGGACCCCGCTTTCCCAGACCGGAGACCCACAGAGTGCCCAAGTTCATCGCCAGAGGAGGGATACCGCTGAAGGGGACGATCCGTCCCAACGGCAACAAGAACGCGGCCCTCCCGATGCTGGCCGCCACGCTGCTGACCGACGAGGACGTGTTCCTGGAGAACGTCCCCCGGATCAAGGACGTACTCACACTGCTGGACCTGCTCCAGACCCTCGGCGCCGAGACCGAGTGGACGGGCCCCAACGAGGTCCGCGTCCGCGCCC
>DATAAL010000257.1:0-14442 GCA_036260145.1 Longimicrobiaceae bacterium
GTTTGCGGGAGAGGGTGCGGCTCTCAGGCCGCGGGTGAGGGCCCAGCCGGGGGCGGGTCCCCAACGCTCCGGCGCACGTCCGGGTCAGATGTGGTTCCACGAAGGCAGGAAACCTGCAGCGAACCCGCGCCTCGCGAACGAGGAGCGATCAGCATCCATCATCCAGCAGGGCCATGAGACCACTCCGTCTGTTCACCACCGCCGCGGCGCTCGCCGCGCTGGCCGTGCCGTGCGCCGCGCCCGCGCAGGGCGCGGCCACCGCCAGCCGCACCATCAACCTCACCCAGCCCGTGCGCATCAGCCTGGAGACGTACCGGCTGGCCAACGGGCTGAACGTCATCCTTTCCCGCGACACCTCCGTGCCCGTGGTCGCGGTGAACGTCTGGTACCACGTGGGCTCGGGGGACGAGCGGGCGGGGCGCACCGGCTTTGCCCACCTGTTCGAGCACATGATGTTCCAGGGCTCGCAGAACGTGGGCGACGACCAGCACTTCCGGCTCATCCAGGAGGCCGGCGGCACGCTGAACGGCACCACCAACACCGACCGCACCAACTACTTCCAGGCCGTCCCCAGCAACTTCCTGGAGCGCGTGCTCTGGCAGGAGGCGGACCGCATGGGCTTCCTGCTCCCCGCCATGACGCAGCAGAAGCTGGACAACCAGCGCAGCGTGGTGCAGAACGAGCGGCGGCAGAACTACGACAACGCGCCCTACGGCCTGGTGCCGGAGACGATGGCCGCGGCGCTGTACCCCGCCGGCCATCCGTACTCGTGGACCACCATCGGCTCGCTGACCGACCTGAACGCGGCGGCGCTGGAGGACGTGCAGGACTTCTTCCGCACCTACTACACGCCGCGCAACGCCTCGCTGTCCATCGTGGGCGACTTCGACCCCGCGCAGGCGAAGGCGTGGGTGGAGAAGTACTTCGGCGGCCTTCCCGCGGGACCGGCGGTGGAGCGGCGGCGCCCGGCGCCGGTGCGGCTGACGGAGGAGAAGCGCGTGGTGCTGGAGGACCGGGTGCAGCTCCCCCGCCTGTACGTCACCTGGCCCTCGCCCGCGCTGGGCGAGGAGGGCGACGCCGACATGGCGGTGCTGGCGTACATCCTGGCCGGCGACCGCAGCTCGCGGCTCACGCAGCGGCTGGTGTACGCCGAGCAGACCGCGCAGACCGTGAACGCCAGCCAGAACGCCCGCCCGCTGGCCGGGCAGTTCGGCATCACGGTGACGGCGCGGCCGGGGACGGACCTGAACCGCGTCCTCGCCTCGGTCGACGCCGAGGTGGCGCGGCTGCTCACCGATCCGCCCACGGAGCGGGAGATCCAGCAGGCCCGCAACAACCTGGAGGCGGGGTTCATCCAGCAGATGCAGACGCTGCTGGGGCGCGCGGACGTGCTGAACCGGTACGCCGTCTTCCGGGGCGACCCGGCGGCCCTCGAGCGCGACTTCGCCCGCTACGCCACGGTCACGCCGGCCTCGCTGCAGGCCGCCGCGCGCCGCTGGCTCTCGCCCAACCGCGTGTTGCTGAGCGTCGTGCCGCGGGGGCAGACGCAGCTGCAGGTCTCCCGCTGAACCGCACGGTGACCACGATGACGAACCGCATTCTTTTCCGCGCCGCGGCGGCCCTGCTGGCCGCGGCCGCGCTGGTCCCGGCGGCGGCGCCGGCGCAGACCCTGGACCGCAGCGTGATGCCCGCGCCGGGCCCCACGCCGGAGGTGGACTTTCCCGAGCCGCGGCGGCACACCCTCTCCAACGGCCTACAGGTGTGGCTGATGGAGCGCCCGGGGGTGCCGATGGTGTACGTGCAGCTGATGGTGGAGGCGGGCGCCGTGGCGGATCCGCCGGACCGCCCGGGCCTGGCCTCGCTGACCGCGGCCATGCTGACGGAGGGGACGGCGACCCGTACGTCGCGGCAGATCCTGGAGGAGATCGACTTCCTCGCCGCCAACCTGAACGCCACCGCCGGGCAGGACGTGGCCACGCTCACCCTGACCACGCTGTCGCGCAACCTGGCGCCGGCGCTGGCCGTCTTCGCCGACGTGGCGGTGAACCCGTCGTTCCCGGAGCGGGAGTGGGACCGGGTGCGCGAGCAGCGCCTGGTGGCCATCCGCCAGGCGATGGACCAGCCGGCCAACGTGGCGCAGGAGGCGTTCGCGCAGCTGGTGTACGGCCCCGACCACCCGCTGGGCCGGCCGGTCCAGGGGACGCCCGAGTCGGTGCGCGCCATCTCCCCCGCCGACCTGCGCGCCTTCTACCAGGCCCGCTACCGGCCGGAGAACAGCCACCTGATCGTGGTGGGCGACGTGCGCGCGGACCAGGTGATCCCGCAGCTGGAGCGGGCGTTCGCCGGCTGGCAGCGGGGGAGCGTCCCCGCGCTGTCGCCGCCCGCCGCGCCCACGCCGCTGGCGGCGACGAAGGTGTACCTGATCGACCGGCCGGACGCGGCGCAGTCGCAGATCCGCATCGGCCACGTGGGGGTGGAGCGGGCCCACCGCGACTACTTTCCCCTGCTGGTGATGAACACGGTGCTGGGCGCGGCCTTCACCAGCCGCATCAACCTGAACCTGCGCGAGGCCAGGGGCTACACCTACGGCGCGCGCAGCACCTTCCAGATGGGGCGGCTGGCCGGCCCCTTCACCGCCACGGGCGGGGTGCACACGGCGGTGACCCGGGAGTCCGTCGCGGAGTTCATGCGCGAGCTGGAGGAGATCCGCGGCGCGCGGCCGGTGACGCCGCAGGAGCTGGAGTTCGCCAAGACGGCCATCATCCGCCGCGAGCCGATGTCGCTGGAGACCAACGAGCACTTCGCGGGGCGCATCCAGGAGATGATCCTGTACGGCCTGCCGATGGACTACTTCGACGAGTACAACGAGCGGGTGGCCGCGGTGACGCTGGAGGACGTGAACCGCGTGGCGCGGGAGTACCTGCAGCCGGGCCGCTTCGCCATCGTGGTGGTGGGCGACCGCGCGAAGGTGGAGGCCGGCCTGCGCGAGCTGCCCTACCCGCTGGAGATCGTCGCCGTGGACACCCCCGCCGAAACCCCCGCCTCTGCGCCCGGGACGAGCGGACGGTAGGCCGGACGGCACGGCAGTTTCACGCGGAAACGCGGAGGGCGCGGAGAGGGGATCTCTCCTCGCCCTTTGACGTTTGGAGTCGGTCTCGACCCGAAGCAGGCATCGCGGAGATCCTCACCCGCTCGCTCAGGGTCGCATCTCTCCGCGAGGGGAGAGGGTATCAACATCGAACACACGAGATGCCTTCGCCTCACTGTTGTCCAGTCGAGGTGAGTCCGCCGCCGGCTTGGTCCATCACCTCCCGTGCCCGCTCATACAGCTGTTCATCACTGAGGCTGTACACTGAGATTAGCGGTGTCAGGCGAATGAAGTACTTAGCGGCCTCTCGCATGAGATCCTCCTGCGAGATTCCTGGATAGCGCGCCCGGGCGGCCTCCAGTTCCAGGCCGAGAGCCCGTGCTACACGTGGATCTCCCCCGATCGTCGGCCGCTCCTCAATCTGGACCAGTTGATCTTCCGTGAGCCGGAAGGATATGGAGTCAGGCGTGTGGCCTAGCGTGTGACCGCGCCACCAGAGCCGCCGGAACGTGTTGCGCGGCAGTCCCCGGAGACGTTCCTCTGCACGACTCGGGAATCGCCAGGCGGGGAGCTCCGGTGTGAGGACAAGACAGATGAAAGACCAGACCCCCTCCTGGCCCGCATCGGCCGGCACGATTCCCATCCCGCGATACAGGAGCTCCATGTAGAGCCTGTCGAAGTCGCCGACCCGGTTTGACGCCAGAGGCTGGGGAAACCCCAGCGATGCTGCGGCTTCCCGCATCCCCGTGCGTAGAACCTCCAGTCGTGCCTGGGAGACCCTCCTACCTCCCACAGGGTTGTAGATCGCAGCAGGATGCTCCAGCGCTGATCGCTCGGTGAGTTCTTCAAGCGGGATGCTCTGATACTCCCGGATCAACCGAAGAGCCGTACCGGTGGGTAGGCGCGGGTAAAGAAAGGTGGCGGTCATCTTGAAAAGAGGCGGGCTGCGGCTTGGATCCGCACCTCAAAATCGGATCGGGACGTCCGTCTAAGTGCCCGCACAACATCAATAGAGGACTCGCGGAAGGCGAGGCGGAGCACCGCCCTCATGCTAGCTCCCAGCGTGCCTCTAGGGTAACTCGTCGTGTCGTCGAAGTCGGCGCTGTCGAGTGCCCCTTCGATCAATTGACGTAGCACGTCATAGAGCATTGCCGAGGTGATGGCCTTGGTTGCCGCATCAGCTGTCGGATGTGCGGCTGCCCGGCGCACGGGCTCGTGGCCTGAGTTGATGAACAGCCGCAACGATCCGAGGGTGGCTGATAACGGGTCTCCCGGGTTCCACTCTAGGTACCATGCGGCTGCCGCGGGTGCGATTCCGGTAGCCGCAAAGTCGATCTCCTCAGTAGGGAACAGCGCGGACTCACCTTCGAGGAAGACCGACGTGTCATCTGACCAGAGGATGCTTCCGCTGCGGCGCGGTGCAAGCGATCCGCCATCAGTCACGTCTCCGGCGAGGAGCACCATGGTCCTGAGGTGGAGCTGTCCCCCGAGTTCATCCCCCCGCAGCGATGCAAGCACAGTGGCATACCGATCACCGATGGTGGCCATCGGGAACGCTCCCCTCCGGTTGGTTCCGGTAGCATGCCACATTACTGAGATCCCGAGGGGAGCCGAGGTGGGAAGCTGGCATTCGTCCCTGATGCTACTATCGTCTACCTCGACGCTCCGGCGAAATGTAAGCTCGGTTGCGTAGTCCCAGTCGGGTACAGCCAGAGGGAGCGGTATCCACGTCCCGTCGCGATCGAGCAGTTCCCACGTCCCGGCATTCACTCGGTCCATCTGAGGCCGGAGAAAGCCGGGTGATACAATCCTGGTCACGGCTGACCCTCCACTGGCTCTCCAGACTCAGCGGCAAGCGAGACTGCGACAGTGGTGTCTCGTGGAACGGTGACGAGCAGTGTTCCGCGTACTGGGGCGGAACCCTCAAGGACGACGTCCTGTGAGCGGAACGAACGACCTCCGACTTCCCAGCGAAGCACCTGTGGCACATCGGCGCCAACCGGAGCCTCACGCTCGATCGTTGCACCGTCGTTAACAGTAACGGAGCTGATCGCTCGGATCCGGGTCCGAACGGCCTCCTCCGCCGGAAGGGCATCGAAGGTTACCTCGATCGCGGGGCCGGCCTCGTCCATCACAAGTCGGTGTGCAAGCACTTCAATTCTAGCGTGACGTCGGCGACCCCGTGGTGAGCGGACATCGCCTCCGGTGCTTGGCTCCCCTCCTCCGGCCGGGCCGCCGCCGCTACCGGCAGCACCCCCGCCGCGAGTCCCGCTGCCTTCCTGTTCGCCGTGTCCCCGGACGGAGTCACCGCCTTCGGATCCTGCCGATCCAAGCACGATCCGTGTGCCGGGTCCATGGTCAGCAGCAAGAATCCCACCGAGCGCGGCTGCGATGCCCGCGAGGGGGAGCACGGCCCCTGGCTCGGAAGAAACTGGAGGGGGGGATGCGAACTGTTTCACTGCGTCCCGGATGTTGCGAAGAGCCACGTTAACGAACGTCTTCTCCGGGGAGCGCGGAAGGATGTCGGGCGACCAATCGTCGTGACTCGGCGGTTCCGCCGCGGCGAACGCACGGTCCAGGTTGTCATTCACGATGAACGCCCCGGCCCATGCAACACCCTGAACGGGTGGTTCCGGCCCGGGAACGTACGTCACGACTAGGCGCGGGGCACGCATGAGGGCGACATGATGCGCAGGTCCCTCGAACGGCCGTCCAGCTACACGATCGGGCAGCCGCGGATCCCGGAACACCTGAACGATTCCAAGCCGACCGAGTTCATTCCGTGGACGTTCCGACCGGATGATTTCGAGCCGGCTGCTGATTACCGACCGTGTTTCCAGCCCGGAGGACACCCGGTACGCCTCCACGAACGCCTTCAACTCGGGGTGATCGGTAGGCAGCGGAACGGGCTGAGGATCACCGGCGAATGACAGATGAAACTCCATATCACACGGAGCGGCTTCCGAGGCCAGCATCTTCGGCCAGCAGTGCCACAGGATTGCCTCCCGCATCTCGGCCACTGCAGCGGCAAGATCAAGTTCACCAAAGTCAGCCCCTACGATCATGATAGACGTGCCATGGTCACCATCGAAGCTGGGAAGGCCGATCTGAGTGGCGATCTCGTCAGCCGTATTCCCGGTGATCGGCTCCACTCCAGCTTCAGGATCAAGGACTCCCCACCAGTGACGACCGGTGTAAAGGCGCTCTCCACCATCGACGGGGACGCTGAAGGGCTCTCCGAGCCCGATCACGACAAGTCGGCTCTCCGACCGGCCTTCCACGACGCACCGGGTGTAGGCCACGATGGTGGAGGCAGAACTGGCGAGGAACAGGACAGCCTTGCCGTACCCGTACGTGCCTCCACCCCGCTGTTTGTCCGGCGGGCGACCGACGTTGCGAACGAAATCCGCAAAGTCGCTCGCATCCTCCGTTACAATGTCGGCTCGGGTGGCTCCCCCAAGCCCGGCCGTCCCTCGATCGGAGATCACGATCACCGGCAATACTCTACCTTCAAGAACCGAGGAGAGGGGCAGCCCAGGGACGGGGCCGCCGGCCAGGACAGCGGTCCTGAGCACCTCAAGCATCTCTCCTTCCATCGTCCATGCATCAATCTGGAACCGGATCGGACGGATACCCGTTCGTTCGCCGGCGTCCCAGCTGTTCTGGACTGTCTCGCGCACGAGCAGGGTCGGGAGGTCCATGCGCGGGCGGCCCAGAGCGTTCTTGACACCTATGGCGGTCACTCCGCCCGTGGCAGGGAAGGGCTCGGACCAGCGCTCCAGAGATCGCAGCGTCGTCATGAGGGTGACACGAATCGGTCGAGTATGCTGATGGCCTCATCTGCAGAGAGCGGTGCGGGCGTCGGGCCCGAGAGGTCGATTGTATAGCGAAGACGAGAGATCCCGGGAGGGACGCTCCCAGCAACGAAGGAGGCGGGGATGATGCGGGGGAACTGATCGTTCACAAGGTACGTCAGATGCTCGAGCACGACATACCGGAATTGCTGGTACGCGTCCCGGTCTGACAGCATGAACCCGAATGCCTCAAGGATCTCGATGAATCGGATGCGGGGAACACCGCGGCCGATGATCTGATCCACCAGCTCCGGTATCGTCTCGCCGCTCTCGTCGCGGGCCTCCAATCTCGTGTAGATGAGGTGGAGTGTTCCTCCGGGCAGGGGCTCCAGCTGTCGGTCACCGTGGATCTCGACCATGCGGCCTTCGCGGGCTTCAGACGCCTTGACCTCGATCGCATTGCTACCAGAAACGAAATCGAGCCGGTGGCCGAGAGGACCGGTCCACCTCGCCAGCGCCGTACCGGGATGACGAACCGCGAGCTGGTCAAGAACGAGGAGCTCAGCAAACAGCCCGAGGAGTTGCTCCGGGCCGAGAAGTTTCGTCCGTCTCCGCTCCAGAAGCTCCCGCCAGCGGTCGAGAACCATCTGACATGCAATGGCCGGCCGCTCTGGACCATGACGGATCTCCTCCAGCATCTCGTCCGCGACCTGGCAGAAGAGGGGCGCGAGGTGCGGGAGCAAGCAGACAACGTCGAGGTACCGGTCCTGATGCCCCCCGGCTGCCAGGGTGGTCGGACGCAACTGCACTCCTGCGCTCCGCTGGTCAGTTACACCGTCCTCGCCACCGGAAAGGGGCACGAGAAGGTGCAGATGCCCGTCTGTGTCCAGCCCGTGGAGGACAGTGCCGCCCTGCACCGTGACATCGGAGTCCCGGACCCGGATCGAAGCAGCCGTGGGGGATTCTGTGCGGAGCAGATCAAACGCGTACGCCGAGCCGGCCCGGGTCATCCGGCGCCTCCGGGAGCGTCCACAGCCGGGTCAAGTTGCTCCAGATCGACGACCTCGGATTCCTCCCAGACTTCCCCGGACAGATCGGCAGAAACGTAGTTCTGAGGCGTGGAGTAGCGAGCCCTGGGGAATACGAGCCCCACACCGATCACGTGCTCCACCGCGTCAAGCGCGGTGCGGACGCCTCCCTCGGCAGGCTGCGAGTCCCGGTCGACCGGGTACAGGAGGAGGAGCCCAACCCCTTCGGGCCGCATATCCATCAGTTCCTTCGACGATTTACGTTCGGCTGAGGATGTATCCACCCCCAGATCAGCGACCATGTCGACCTTGGACATCAGTGCCTTGATGTTCGCATACCCGAGTCCGGGGATGTTCATGCGTGAGCGGTTGATAAGGCCTACGGGGCGGCCGATTCCCGGATCGAACATGCCCCGCGCGGCTCCGGGTGCCTTTCCGAGGATCACCACGTTCCAGGCTCGCAGTTCGCCGTTCCGGTTTTGCTCCTCGATGTAACGCCGGATCAGGTCGGCCTGAAGATCATGGCTGTTCGGATGGAAGTTGTAACGCGAAATGAACTCGAGCACGAGGTCAACGGGGACTCCCTCCAGCAGCCATCGTCCGTGCTCCAGATCCTGAGGCAGCTGTCCGGCTGCGGTTGCGCGACGCAGCAGTTCCCTGGTTGCGTCGATGTTCTGCTGAAGCCAGGGATGGTCCCGGTGGTTGAACAGGATCGTCTGCACTCGCCTGCCGCTGAAGGACATCTGGGCAGCGACAGCGTGCCGCATCTTCGCTGCGGACGTCACGTTCATTTTGGGGTGCGTCCGGATGCGCACCGGTACTTCCGCCGGTGAGAGATTCTCGTCTTCATAGCGCTCGATCTCGTGCCGGATCTCCTGCTCCACGGTGGCGAGGTGGATGAACCATTCCTGGAGTTCAGGCGTCATCCAGATCCGGGGCAGATCGGCGTATCCCTGCCTGAATCCGAACCATCGGCCCATCTGGAGGAGCGTGTCGTATACGGACACCGAGCGAACGAAGAAACTGACCACCAGTCCCTCAAGGGTGAGGCCCCGGGACAGGGTGTTCCCGCCGATAGCGATCACGGTGCGCGGTCGCCCGCGGTAGTCCAGCCGGGAGGTGGATCGGTAGTTGTCCACGACCACCTCAACCTGCTCTAGGACAGGCGGCAACTGTGCGAGGACTCGCTCGAACGGTACCGGTGCCTCTCCCATCTCTGCCGGAGGTACTCGCGCCTGCTCCTCCTCCCACTGGGCTCGAAGCTGGTGGATCAGATCGGTGTCCTCACGCTCGAGTCTCGCGGCAACCTTGTCGAGAAGATCCTTGATCGGCCGCTGGAACTGCATCTGCGGCTCGGTAAGCTGCGTGGTGTGGATGAGCATCGTGGAGTGTGGATTGCCGCGGTTCCGCTCCCTGCGTGCGGCGGACGCAAGAAGGAAGTAGCGGATGGCTGAATCCAGACTCGACGTTATGCTCGGCTGCCACGCCGCCCGCTGGTCCCTGCGCGTCGGCGGGCGGAGTTGCGGGATCTCATCATCCGGGACGTGTCTGATCACATCGAGCCCGTCCGACTCGTGATCTTCCTCCTCGTGGGTGAGCCGTTCCCTCCCAAAGATCTTCTCCGTCCCGAAGTAGCCGTTCGGCATGTCGAGATTGCGGATGAAGTCCCGGGGGTACAGGCCGGGCGGGAACGAGGCGTCGGCCAGCAGGTTGGCGAACGGTGTCGCCGTGTATCCGATGTATGCCGCCTTCGGCCGGTCGAGGAGGTCCAGAATCAGCTGGTTGATTCCTGAGCGCTGCTCCTCACCGACATCCACACTTGCTTGGTCAGCTTCGTCGTCGATCACAAGAATGGGAACATCCCGCATCACCTCGTCGGGAGCGCTGTCCAGCCACTCGTTAAGCCGACGGAGCCGCGATGGGTTCTTTTTCACCACACCGATGAGCCGTCTCTCCGGATCACCCAGCAGATGAGCAGCGTTCCCCGGGGACTTGAAATCCTCGTCTTCGGTCAGTGCGAACCAGTTCATCCGGCGCGGCTCGATCAACTGCTCGAGCAGCCGCAGTTGCGTCTGCGTGCGAAGGTTGTCAGTCACCCCCGAAAGCACCACGATCAGCCGGTACCCTACATCCGCCGCCTTGGCGATCACGGCGGTGAAGTTGGTCGTCTTCCCCGACTGCACGTACCCCACAACCAGTCCGCGGCTGCTCAACTCTGGTGATCCTGGAGGCGGAAGTCTGCAGATTACCGCGGTTGAGGCCCGGTCGATCATCCCGACTGCGGCGCTGCTGAGGCCGCCACCATCGAGAAGAACCTTCCGCACGGATGGCCAGAAAACATGGTTATCTGCCGGCCCCGTGTACCACGGCGCCGGGAGGCCCGGGTCGTCCAGACCACCGACGATGGTGAGGGAGCGGATTTTCTGCACCTCCTCCTCATACTGCGCTACCGCAGCATCCAGCTCCTGCCGGGCGATGCCGAGCATCTGCAACTGACGCGCGGCTGCCTCGATGCTCCCGGCTCCAGGTACGAGGGTTCTGATCAGGTTCACCAGCTCGTCTCGGCTGGGCATCTCTCACCTTGTCTCGCTATGTGGGTGTACGACGGCTTCTCCACTGGTGTGGCCGGACGGTTCACCCGTGATCATCTCCCGGACGACCTCGGCGAACACCTGCGCTGCCACCGGGCTAACTGCGTTTGCCACCATCTTATACCGTGTGCTAAGCGCCGCTCCCTCGGGAAAGCGGAACGACCGATCGAACCCCATGATCGACAGCACCTCCCGTACTGAGAGGACCCGCAGTGGAAAGTCTCCATCCCCGGCTGCAGGGTGCAGGATGTACGTCTTGGAGACGCTGCCGAAGGATGGCGCCGGATCGTCCCATCCCAGCTGCTTCCAGCCATACTGCCCGGTCCTGTATCGGTCGGCGTACTTCTGGATTGTACGCACGTCGGACCACTCATGATCGGGGATCGCGCCGCGCGGCTGGCTCCTCAACCACTCTATCGCGTCCCGAACGGTTGAGTGCGGCCGATGCCTCTTCTCCAGCCGACGGAAGAACTCGTCGGCACTGTGGCTGACCGAGTTGCGGAACCCTACCGTGAATAGTCGCCGACGCGTGGTGGCTGCTCCGAAGTGCGAGTACCGGAGGATCTGCGATGCGACCGAGTAGCCACACCGTCGCATGTCGTTGAGCAGCCGGGTGTACTCAGGATCGCTGGCGATGGGGGGCACGTTCTCCATCACGAACACCTCCGGGCGAATTTCCCAGAGGTGGACGAAGAACCTCTCCAGGAGCATGTGGTCGTTATGATCGGCTCCACGACGCTGAAGGTTCACCGCCGACCAGGGGCGACACGGTGGACCGCCGATCACAACCGGGACGTCTCGAAGCTCGAGCCCGGTGGCAAGATCCAGCACTACATGCTCTCCGACTGCGTTCAGTTCAAAAACCCGTGCGGAGATGTCCTCGCTATCGACTCCGGTGACGGCGAATCCGGCGTCCCTGAACCCCATCGAGAGTCCCCCGATGCCCGCGAACAGATCAAGGACCTGAAGTGAGCTGGGTGAGTCATCCACGTGAAATGGCAGTCGGATCTGGTCCGGGGAGTCGGTCGGGTACATTAAACGCGGCGTAATGCGACATTGGTGAGCTGGTGGCTACCAAGCTCCTGGTGCGGGTTTCCGCAACAATGTAGATTCGCCCAGCTCAAACGTCGAGAAGAAGCCGGCGTTCGGGGCTGCACCATGGACATTCTCACCATACGACTCCTCCACGTGACTGATCATCCGAGGCGCCGGACGGCCCCCGTACATCGTGCCGACGAGATCATCGAGTTGTTCGCAGGTGCCGGTGGGTTCACTTGGGGATTGCACCGCGCCGGCTTCCACACGATCGCCGCTGTGGACTCCGATACGGCAGCCGCGAGAACGCACGAGCTGAACTTCGGAGGCTATCACACACTCACATTGAACCGCAATCTGGAGGCGTTCGGGCCTGACCGGCTCGAACATGTGCTCGGCGGCCGGCCGCGCAGTTTGCTGGCTGTGGTCGGAGGGCCTCCATGTCAGGGGTGGTCCAGAGTAGGCCGGGGCAAGCTGCGGTCGCTGAGGGGATCGGCGCACAGCCTGCTGCACGATCCCCGCAACTCTCTCTACCGGCAGTTCATCGCGTACGTGGAACACTTCCGGCCACCGATCTCGGTCATGGAGAACGTGCCGGGAATGCTCAACCTCGAGAATCGCAACGTTGCCGGTGAGGTTCTCGAGAACTTCTCGGACATCGGTTACCGGGCAACATGTGCTGTGGTGAACGCTCGGTGGTTCGGAGTTCCGCAGGATCGTAAGCGCCTGATCTTCATTGCCGTGCGGGCCGACCTCGATCTACAACTCGACGCTGCTCAGCTTCAGGATTTCGGCTACCGGTTCATTCGCGATGTGGCGGGGCTTCCTGGCGAGACGACTCTCCGACAGGCAATCGTTGACCTTCCCGCGATTCCGCACGGCACGCGGGAGGATCCACAGCCATATCTGAGAGGACGGGGCAGGATCTCGCGGTACGCTAGCCTCATGCGGTACCGGAGCAATGGACTCGTGACCGACCACGTATGCCGCGAGCACAATGACCAGGATCTTGAGGCGTTCGACGTGATGCCTGAGGGTGGGATCTACCTCGACCTTCCGGACCACCTGAAACGGTACAGAGACGATATCTTCCCTGACAAGTACAGGCGGCTGCGGTGGAACACTGTCTCAGGCACCGTGACAGCGCATCTCGCGAAGGACTGCTACACCCACATCCATCCGGCGGAGAACAGGACCATCTCGATCCGGGAGGCGGCCCGGATCCAGTCGTTCCCCGACGACTTCCGCTTCTTTGGTCACATGGGCGATCGGTTCCGGCAGATCGGGAACGCAGTTCCGCCCCTGATGTCGTGGGGAATCGCCGAGTACGTCAAAGATGGACTGGCCCGGTGGCGGAACGGATGAGCAGTGGCACTCGGAGCGGCGGACAGGAGGGTGCGGAGGGGCAGGGGCAGCGTCCCCGCCCCTCCGATCAGCTTGCCCGCCGTGCTGTGGGCGTGCTCCCAGCGGTTGACCGGCGGCTCCGCGAGACCTACCGGACGGCCTCGCTCGGCAACAAATCGGATCCATTGGACGAGTTGATCTACATCCAGCTCTCTATCCGAACACGAGAGGGTGCGTACGCGGACATCTACACGGAACTGCATCGGGCAGTTGCAGGGCATTGGGAAGAGCTCCTGAAATGTCCCGACGATCAGCTTCTTGAGGTTCTCCGCCGTGGTGGGATGGCCGACGTCAAGCTCCGCCGGCTCCGGGCTCAACTCCACACTATCCGGGCGGCCTTCGGCGAGGTCACGCTCGAACCGCTCCGCGAGCTGGCCACGGAGGCTGCGGAGGAGTTCCTTGTTTCCCTTCCCGGGGTGGGTCCTAAGGCAGCCCGGTGCGTGCTCATGTATTCGCTCGGTCGTGCGGTCTTTCCCGTTGACTCACACTGCCTTAGAGTGCTGGATCGGCTTGGATTCGTTCCTTCTGGCATGGATCGAAAGAAGGCCCATGACTTCCTGCAGGAACTCGTCCCTCCTGAGATCCGCTTCACTCTGCATGTGAATCTCGTGCATCACGGTCGTCTGCTCTGTACTCCTACCAACCCGGACTGTGACCGGTGTCCGCTTCTGGATCTCTGCCCCACCGGACTTCTCAGGGCTGCCCCGACACCCGACTCATGACCCTACCAGCCTGCGTCCATTCGTCTGCCCGCTCAGCTTCAATCCAACGAAGCGGGCGTGCCGGGAATCCGGTGCGCCCGCTTTGATTTCACGTACTCGAGCGGCTAACCCCGGCCGCAGTGCTACCCTCAATGCCGCCGCGCGAGAGCGGCGATCTCCTCCATCTCTTTGACGGCGGCGGGGCGTGCGCTGGTCGGGAGGCAGCTCGTTGAAGGCGCGGACGACCTGCTGCACGCGCAGCCCGTCGGTGGTGCGGACGGCGGCCCGGCCCAGGTGCACCAGGGCGTCGGCGGCCGCCGGGGAGCAGCGGCGGCCGTCCAGCAGCGCCCACGCGGCGCTCCAGCTGCGCTCGTACAGCGGCCGGTCGCCCACCAGCGCCGCGTGCGCCAGCATGGCCCCGCACGCCAGCGCTCGCCGCCGGCTCGCTTCCGGGTCATGCCTGCGTGGCGCTGCCGCACGGAGGTTGCTGCCCCGGCATGCGGAACTTGCCGGGGTTCTTGCATGACATCCCAGGTGTACTGACGGCGCGGGAGGCTGACAGCGGGACGAGTTGCCGAGCGTACAAAGCGTACGAAGCGAGGGCTATTCGGGTGGTCTCCTGCTGGCCAAAGCGGCGGCGATCTCCTCCATCTCTTTGACGGCGGCGGGGGAGGGGGACGGGTCGGGGGGGAGCTCGCCGAAGGCGCGGACGACCTGCTGCACGCGCAGCCAATCGGTGGTGCGGACGGCGGCTCGGCCCAGGTGCACCAGGGCGTCCGCGGCCGCGGGAGAGCGGCGGCC
>DATAAL010000258.1:0-2715 GCA_036260145.1 Longimicrobiaceae bacterium
GCGCGGGTGGATGCGGCCGGGGGGGAGCACGGGGGGGAGGAGACGTGGTTCCGTGGCATGGAGAATAAGAACACCGGTGGGAGGCGCAGACAAGCACCGGCGGAAAGAACGGAAAGGAAGCGGCCGCCGGGAGCTCAGAGTACCAGCATCGCGTCGCCGTACGAGAAGAATCGGTATCCCTCCTGCACCGCCACCCGATACGCACCCATCACCCGGTCGTAACCACCGAACGCGCACACCAGCATCAGGAGCGTGGAGCGCGGGAGGTGGAAGTTGGTGATCAGGTGGTCCACGGCGCGGAAGCGGTACGGCGGCCGGATGAAGATGTCCGTCCACCCCTCCCCCGCGCGCACCATCCCCCCCTCGTCCGTCGCGCTCTCCAGCGTCCGCACCACGGTGGTCCCGACCGCCCACACCTCTCCGCCCCGGGCCCGGGTCCGGTTGAGCGCCTCGGCGGCTTCCGGGGGGATCCGGTACCACTCCGAGTGCATCCGGTGCTCCGCGGGGTCCTCGGCCTCCACCGGACGGAAGGTCCCCACCCCCACGTGGAGCACCAGCCGGACGATCTGCACTCCCCTCTCCTCCAGGCGCGTCAGCAGCTCCGGGGTGAAGTGGAGCCCCGCGGTGGGCGCGGCCACCGAGCCCCGCTCCCGCGCGAACACCGTCTGGTACCGCTCCCGGTCCTGGGGAGTGTCGGCACGACGGACGTAGGGCGGTAGTGGGATATGGCCGTAGCGCTCCAGCGCCCCGTCCACCGGAAGGGAGGTGTGCAGCCGGACGACCCGCTCACCGGAGGGGGTGGAGTCCACGATCTCCACCGACAGCTCCGGCCCCACCTCCACCCGCTTCCCCGGCTTGAGCCTGGCCCCGGGCCGGACCAGCGCCGCCCAGAGCGCCGGGTCCTCTCCGGCCGGATGCAGGAGGAGGACCTCCGCGGCCCCACCGCTCTCCCGCCGTCCCATCAGACGCGCGGGGAAGACGCGCGTCTCGTTCAGAACCAGTGCGTCCCCGGGGGGGACCAGCTCCGCCAGGTCGGAGAAGCGGCCGTGCCGTAGCTCCCCCGAGCCCCGGTCCACCACCAGGAGCCGGCTCCGGTCGCGCGCCTCCGCCGGAGTCTGGGCGATCTGCTCCGGCGGGAGGTGGAAGTCGAAGTCGGAGGTGCGGTACACCCCGGGACTTACGCCTCGAACAGGCTGGCCTGCGGGCCCCTGGCCCCACCCTCCTCCGCCTGGATCGGCGGAGCGTAGCCGAAGCGGCGGTACGCGAGCGCCGTGGCGACCCGCCCGCGCGGCGTGCGCATCAGGAAGCCGTTCTGGATCAGGAAGGGCTCGTACACCTCCTCCAGCGTCCCCGAGTCCTCCCCGATGGCCACCGCCAGGGTGTTCAGCCCCACGGGGCCGCCGTCGAACTGCTCGATCAGGGAGCGGAGGATGCGGGTGTCCATCTCGTCCAGCCCGTACTCGTCCACGTCCAGCATCTGGAGTGCCGCGTCGGCCACCTCGGTGGTGATGACCCCGTCCGCGCGCACCTCGGCGTAGTCGCGCACGCGGCGCATCAGCCGGTTCGCCACCCGCGGGGTTCCCCGGGAGCGTTTGGCGATCTCCTCCGCCCCCTCCGGCGTGCAGCGGACCCCGAGCACCTCGGCCGTCCGGGTGACGATGAAGGTGAGCTGGTCCACCGGGTAGTAGTGCAGGCGCTGGATGATCCCGAAGCGCGCCCGCATCGGCGGGGTGAGGAGCCCGTACCGCGTGGTGGCGCCGATCAGGGTGAAGCGCTCCACCGGCATGGAGATCATCTGCGCGTGCGGCCCGTCGGAGAGCCGTACGTCGATCCGGCAGTCCTCCATCGCGGGGTAGAGGAACTCCTCGATGATGGGGCGGAGCCGGTGGATCTCGTCGATGAAGAGGATGTCCCCCTCCCGGAGCGAGGTGAGTTCACGCACCAGGTCGCTCGGCTTCTCCAGCACCGGCCCGGAGGTGATCTTGATGTTCACTCCCATCTCCCTGGCCAGGAGCATCGCCAGCGTGGTCTTCCCCAGCCCCGGAGGGCCGAAGAGGAGGACGTGGTCCAGGGCCTCCTTGCGGGAGAGCGCCGCGTCCACGGCGATCTTGAGAGACTCCTTGACCTTGGGCTGCCCGATGAACTCCGCCAGGCGCTGCGGGCGCAGGCTCAGCTCGGTGCTCTCCTCGTCGGAGAGGGCCTCGGGAGTGGTGATCTCGGAGCGCGGCGTCTTCGACATGGCTGCTTCCGTTCCGGGTTTCTACGGGTTTTCTTCGGACGCGGCTGATACACCGGTCCACCGGAAGCGGTCCGTGGAAAACCGCACGTTACCGGGGACGGGCCAGCGCCGCGCGGATCAGCTCCTGCGCGGGGAGCGGCCCCCGCTCCTGGATCACCGCGCGCACCGCGTTCTCGGCGTCGAGCGCGGGGATCCCGAGCACCACCAGCGCCCGGAGCGCCTCCTCCACCCCGGGCGCCTGCCCCGCCAGGGAAGAGGTGGCGAACGCCAGGTCGTCCAGCTTCCCGGCCAGCTCCACCGAGAGCCGCTCGGCGGTCTTCTTCCCCACCCCGCTGACGCCGGTGAGGACGGCCAGGTTGCGGTCGCGGATGGCGCGCACCAGCGCCGGACCCGGGAGGGCGGAGAGGAGGGCGAGCGCCAGGCGGGGCCCGACGCCGCTGGCGGAGATCAGCCGGGAGAAGAGGGTGCGCTCCCCG
>DATAAL010000259.1:0-6433 GCA_036260145.1 Longimicrobiaceae bacterium
GGGGATCGCCGTCCGGGGTCACGCTCTGCGTGAGCGGCCCCACCACCACCCGCAGGTCGGGGAGCCGCGTATCCACGGGGCGCACCAGGAAGGCGTCCGCGTCGTCGGAAGCCGCCAGCACCGTGCCGTCCGCCGCCACCCGCTCCGGGAGGCGTCCCCCGTAGCGCAGCCCGTTTACGGTGACCACGCCTCCGCCGGGGACGGCGACCGCGGAGGGGAACGCCAGGCCGCTCCCGTCGTCCAGCCGGATCGCGCGCAGCTCCACCTCCCCCTCCTCCGGCAACCCGCCGATCTCCATCCGCGTCGTGTCCCCACCCCGGGCGAAGCGGAGCGTGACCGCCCCCGGCGGCACGCCGGAAACCTCGAAGGCACCCTCCCGCACCTCCACCGGCTCCGACCCGTCCCCCGCAAGAACGGACAGCGAATCCGAGCCGGAGAGCGCGTCGGGACGCAGGGTGCCGCGCAGGGTGACACCGTCTCCGCCGCAGGCGGAGACCAGGAGGAGAGGCGCGAGAAGGAGGGTTCGCAGCGTCATGCCGGACGGGGGAGGCAGGGAGCGTGCCGGACGCCCCCACCCGGCGCTACGCGCCACCCTCCCCCGTGCCGGGGGAGGGCGATGTCCACGGTGGAGGCGCCCATCGGTTCCAGGAACCCCGCCTACTCCGGCGGCAACGACTCCACCCGTTCCAGAATCCCCACCATCACCCCCCGCACCTGTTCCATCAGCTCCTCCGCCGAGTCGGCGTCGCATCCGGCAACCGGGATCGGCTCCCCGAAGTGCACGTGGATGGTCTGCGGGTGGATGCGCCAGGAGTCGGGGCGCATGATGTCGTAGCTCCCCACCACCACCGTGGGCACCACGGGCACCCCCGACTCCACCGCCAGCATGAACGCCCCCTTCTTGAAGGGCTGGAGCCGCCCCGTGCGGGAGCGCGTCCCCTCGGGGAAGATGATCACGGCGCTCCGCTGCACGCGGATCTGCTCTCCGGCCTGGCGCAGGCTCTCGAATGCCCGCTGCCGGTTGGACCGGTCGATGGAGATGTGCCCCGCCGTCTTCCACGCCCGCCCGAAGAGGGGAATCCGCTCCAGCTCCTTCTTGGCGACGAAGTGGAAGGGGACGGGGAGGACCGAAGCGATGGCGAAGATGTCGTACCAGGAGACGTGGTTGGAGACGATCACCTGCGGCTCGTCCCGCAGCAGGTTCTCCACCCCGTGCGCCGCCACGGGGGTCCCGCTCGCACGGAGGATGGCGCGCGCCCACCCCCGCGTCAGCTCCACGTACCGCGCCATCCCCAGCCCCAGGAGCGGCCCGGCAACGGCCTGCACCCCGTACCACACCGTAGCCCCCACGATCACGATGAACACCCACAGCGCACGGATCACGTCCCCTCCCCGAAGTGCTGGTACGCCCGGAACCCGATCGGGGTGCGGTGGCCGTCCGCCCCCGACCACCACACCCCGTCGCCCCCCCCGATGCGCCCCACCGGCGTGAGGCGGACCCCCGTCTCCCGCTCGAAGCGCGCGACGTGGGACTCCACCGCCCCCACCGCCGCGGCGAAGCAGAGCTCGTAGTCCTCCCCACCCGCCACGGCGAGGCGCACCGCTTCGTCCGGCGCTACCGCCTCCCGGACCTCGGGGTGCACCGGGAGCAACTCGGCCACCAGGAGCACGGCGACGCCGCTCGCCGCGGAGAGATGCGCGGCATCCCCCACCAGCCCGTCCGACAGGTCCACCATTGCCTTGAGCACACCCCTCTCCCGCAGCCAGAGCGCCTCCCGTACGCGCGGGACGGGACGCGCGAAGCGCTCCCGCGCCCCGGGCGGCGGGGTCTCCCCGCGAAGCAGGCGGCCCACGGCCAGGGCGGACGCCCCCAGCTCCCCGGTGACCCACACCTCGTCCCCCGGCTCGGCGCCGGAGCGGAGCACGGGACGCACGGCCTCCCCCACCACCGTCACGTCCACCACCAGCGGTCCCGGCGAGCGGGTCACGTCCCCGCCGAGCACCGTCCCTCCCACGGCTTCGGTCACCGCCCGCACCCCGTTCATCACCTCCACCGCAGGCCCCGCGGCGTCCCCGTCCGGGAGCGCCAGCGACACCAGCACCCCGATGGGGCGCGCCGCCATCGCGGCCAGGTCGCTGAGCGCCGCCGCGGCGGCGCGGAAGCCGATCTCGCGGAACGAGAGCCAGTCGCGGCGGAAGTGGACCCCCTCCACGCTCATATCCGTGGACAGGGCGATCCCCCCACCCACCACCACGGCGCAGTCGTCCCCCGGCCCCACCCACACGTCCGGACGGGGCACGGGCGGGGAGCGCGCGAAGAAGCGGCGGATTAGGTCGAACTCGCCGTCGCCGGCGAGGCGGAGCGGCGGCTCGGGCTCGGGGATTCCCCGTTCGCGTTCCATGGAGGGCGGGTGCGGGGCGGTCTCGGAGTGAGCAGATGCCGAGCGAAGATACGGTCCGTTCCGCGAAGGCGCGAGTGGCGGGAGCACGCCCGGTGAACGATGTCCTTGACTCTCCGGGCGGGCCCACACATAGTGTACTAGTGTGTCTGGTACACCAGTACAGGCCATACACCGTGCTCATCACCCTCTCGCTCTCGGACAGCCGGCCGATCTACCAGCAGATCGTGGACGAGGTCCGCCGGGCCGTCGTGCTCGGTACCCTGGCCCCGGAAGATCCCCTTCCCTCGGTCCGGACGCTGGCGGCGGAGCTGCGCGTGAACCCCAACACCGTACAGCAGGCCTACCGGGAGCTGGAGCGCGCCGGGGTCGTCTACTCGCGCCGGGGACAGGGGACCTTCGTCGCCCTGTCGGAGCGGGACTCGGAGCGAGAGGCCCTGGCCCGCGAGGTGGCCGAGCGCGCCCTGCGCGACGCGCGCCGCTACGGCCTGGAGCCGGACGAGCTGGTGGCCGCCATCCTCCGCGCCGCAGAGCTGGACCTGTCCCTTCCCACCTCCACCCGGGAGCAGCCATGAGCCTCCCCTCCCTCCCCACGCGCCTGGAAGGCGCCGAGCTGGCGATCGAGACCAGGTCCGTCCGGAAGCGCTACGACCCCGGGGCCGTGGCGCTCGATGGGCTCGACCTGCAGGTCCCCACCGGGGCGGTGTACGTGCTCGCAGGGCCCAACGGCTCGGGGAAGAGCACCGCCATCCGGGTGCTCCTCGACATCGTGCGCGCCGACAGCGGCACGGCGCGGGTGCTGGGGATCGAGACCACGTCGGACCCGGCGCTGGTGCGCGCGCAGATCGGGTACGTGCCCGAGACGTCGGAAACGGGGTACGAATCGTTCACGGTCGAGCGGTTCTTCCGTCACCACGCGGCGTTCTTCGAGGGGTGGGACTGGGAGTACGCGGGACTGCTCTGCCGCCGGCTGAACGTCCGGTACATGGAGTCGATGGAGCGCCTGTCAAAGGGCGCGCTGCGCTCGGCAATCCTGGTGACCGCGCTGGCGCACCGGCCGCCGGTGCTCCTGCTGGACGAGCCCACCGACGGCCTGGATCCGGTGGCGCGCGAGGAGTTCATCGCCCTGCTGGTGGACCACCTGGCGGACTCGCCCACCACGCTGCTCTGGTCCACGCACCACGTGCACGAGGTGGAGCGCCTGGCCGACCACCTGGGCGTGCTGCGCGAGGGGCGGCTGGTGCTGCAGGCCTCCCGCGACGAGGTGCGCCTTCGCCTGCGCCGCTACCGGGCGGGGGTGCCGGAGGGGTGGACGGGCGCGCCGGGGCTGAACGGGCAGGTGCTGCTGCGGGAGGGGGAGGGGCGGGAGGTCGCGCTGACCGTGTGGGGCGAGGAGCGCGAGGTGGTGGAGCGGCTGGCGGCCGCGGGCGCCACGGTGCGCGATGCCGTGCCTCTCTCGATGGAGGAGGCCACGCTGGCGCTGCTGCGCGCCGGGAGCGACGCATGAGCACCCCCGCGCTGCGCCGGCCCGCGGGGATACGGCCGGTGGCCCGCGAATTCCTGGAGCGGCTGCGCGGGCCCCATTACAGCGGCGCACTGGCCCTGGGGGTGCTCGGCGTGGTCCTGCGCATCCAGTCGATCTCGATCTCGTACGAGGCCCTGACCATTTTTCTGGGGATAGCCGGCCTCCTCTTCGTCCCGGCCCAGCAGGGGATCGAGGTGCCGACCCAGAACGACTGGGACGCCGCCATGCCCATGGACCGGGCCCGCTTCGCCCTGGCCCGCCTGGCGTCCGGCACCGCGTGGGCGGTCTTCCTCCTGGCGGTCGCGATCGGCCTCCATGCCGTCCTGTTCGGAGGTTTCCGGATGCTGAGCGCCGGAGAGAGCGTGGTGGACTATCCCGGGTGGTACCCGCTGGCCGTCTTCGCCTTCGGGCTCACCTTTTACCTGCTGGGCTCGGCCGCGCTCCTGCATCCGCTCTCCACCGTCGTGGCGCTCAGCATCGCCACGACCGTGGGGATCAGGCTCTTCAGGTGGCGGGAGGAGATCGAGCACCTGGACACGCCGGAGGTGCTCGCCTGGACCGCGCTCCCACTGGCCGTGGCGTGCGCCACAGCATGCGCCGCCGCCTGCTTCCCCGCGCGCCCCCCGGAGCCGCCGCGTCCCGCCAAGGGGAACGCGCCCCCCCCGCAGCGGGAACCTGCCCGCGCGCTCCCGGATTACGCACCCCCGGCTCCCGCGGCCCCGGCCTACGTGCTCCCGGGCAACGCGCTCCCCGACCGGGCCGTTTCGCGCCCGGTGCGGCGCAGCACCTCCCACCGCCCGCCCGCCGCGCTGACGGTCGTCCGGGCGCACTTCACGCTCCTGCGCCGCCGCACATGGCTCCCGGTGGCCATTCTGGCGTTCTATCTGCTGTGCCTCCTGCTCGTCGGATTGAGCGCGGAGCCAGGGACGGACAGGACCGTCCGCTCCTTCGTGGAATCCATGGCGCTCGGTTGGTGGTGCGTAGTGATCGCGCTCTCCTGGACGGTGCTCGTCTGGTTGGAGGAGCGCGGCGCGCAACGCCGGTGGAACGACGCGCTGCCGGTGGGCCCGGCGAAGAGGAGGGTCCTTCACGCGGCTGCGGGCGCGGCCTGGCTACTGCTCTTCCTCCTGGTACTGGTGGTGGCTACGCTCGCCGGAGCAGTGGTGGCCGGAACGCTCGCCTCCCCTGTGGACATTCCGATGTGGCTCTGGTTGGGGCTCCCCCTCAGGACGCTGACGCTCTACCTGGCCGCCACGTTCGCCTTCTTCGGCCTGCTTGTGGTCTACCACCTCTTCTTCGAAGTGCTGGAGTACGCGACTTCGAAGCTGCCGGATATACATGTCCGTATCCCGGGACCGCTCGCGCGCGCTGTGTTCCTGATCCAGGTCTGGATCGGGGGTGTCGCGGTGCCGTACGCGTCCTTCATGATCGGGGTCGAGCTCCTAAAGAGCCAGGCAGGCCTCCTGACGGGGAACACCAGCCCGAACGGATGGAGCCACCCGGCCGCCGCGCTCTGGCTCGTGCTGTACGCCACCGCCGCCGCGGGCGCCATCGGCCTGAGCGACTGGTTCGATCACCACGACCGCCTCCCCACCGCGAGCGAGGCGCGGGGCTTCCTGCGCTGACGTTCACACCCGGAGCTAGGGTCCGCTCCGGTCGCAGTGAGGAGGCGCGGCGCAACGGCGCGCGTGAATCGGGTGGGAGGGGGGCTCGCGCCCCCCGTCCCCCCACACCACCGGACATACGGGTCCGTATCCGGCGGTTCCTCTCAGTGTTGTAGCTTCAGATACCGTTCGGTGAGGTTGAGGAGTCCGAGCTCCTGAAACCACCGGAGGCTCATCGCTTCGGCGGCTTGTGGGCTGCCGGCCATGCGCCACCACCCGCGCCGACTCCTGCCCAGCCCCACCGCCCGCGGGAGCGGGACGCCGAGACGCAGCAGAAATCCGGTTACGGAGCGGCCCCGCTTGCGCTGCTTCAGCCGCACACAGCGCACTCTCCGCCGTACCCACTCGTCCAGCCGTTGCAGGTGCGTCTTCGCGCTGGCATAGCGGAAGTACGTCACCCACCCCGTCAGGTACGAGTTCAGTTCCGAGATCATCTGACGGATGCTCACGCCCCGGTTACGGCGCGTGATCTCCCGGATCCGATCCTTGGCACGCTTCAGGCTCTGCGGTGCAATGCCGAGCCTGCCCCCCGGGAGCAGCCGGTGCGCGAGGAACTTGCGTTCGCTCACGTGTGCCACCGCGCTTTTACCAGGGTTCACGCGCAGCCGGAGCCGCTCCTCGAGGAAGCGCGTGACGGAAGCCATCACCCGTTCGCCTGCCGCGTGCGACTGCACGTAAATGTTGCAGTCGTCCGCGTACCGGCAGAATCGGTGGCCCCGCCGCTCCAGCTCCTGGTCCAGCTCGTCCAGCAGCAGGTTCGCCAGCAAGGGGGACAGCGGCCCACCCTGCGGAGTCCCTTCGAAGCGCTCGACGCACACGCCCTGCTTCAGCATTCCTGCTTCCAG
>DATAAL010000260.1:0-2177 GCA_036260145.1 Longimicrobiaceae bacterium
GGTGTTCCAGCGCTGGACGCTGGGCGGCGATGTCCGCTCCGGGTGGAGCTGGGGCGGGGAGCGCCGCAGCACGGCGCTGGAGATGGGCGCGAGCTTCGACCTGAACAACTTCTGGGGCGGCTACGCCGGGGGGATCCACGAGTTCGGCGCCCTGCTCACCGACGTGCTCCGGGGCGGTCCGGCCATACGCGCCAACCCGCTGGACGTCGGGTGGTTCGGGCTCTACTCCGACCGCCGCCGCTCGTACGGGGTGCGGGTAGATGGCAACTTCGGGGTGGAGGAGGGGACCGACCTGTACTGGCTCAGCCTGAACACCGGGGTGGAGATGCGTCCCACCGACCGCTTCGAGCTCTCCCTCTCCCCGGGGATCTACCGGCTGACCGACGTGTGGATCTGCGCCGTGCAGCCCACCTGCCAGGTCATCAACCCCCAGCGGAACGACAGCCGCTACCTGTTCGCGCGGATCGACCAGACCACCGTGGCGCTCACTGCCCGGCTGAACTACACCTTCACCCCGGACCTGTCGCTCCAGTTCTACGCGCAGCCCTTCGTGAGTGCGGGGGACTACTCGGAGTTCAAGGAGGTGACGGACCCGCGCGGCCAGCGCTTCGAGGACCGATTCCGCACCTTCCCCGACGCGCAGGTGCGCCCCGACGGCCAGGGCGGCTACGCGCTGGACGCGGACGGGGACGGACGTACGGACTTCGGCTTCCGGAATCCTGACTTCAACTTCAAGGAGCTGCGCTCCAACGCGGTGCTCCGCTGGGAGTACCGGCCAGGATCGGCGCTCTTCGTGGTGTGGAGCCAGGGGCGGACCGGGTTCGAGCCGGAGGGCTCCTTCCGCTTCGGGCGCGACTTCCGCCGCCTGTGGGAGGCGGACGCCACCAACGTGCTCCTGGTGAAGCTGAGCTACTGGCTGGACCTGTAGCGGGGCGGCGGAGCCTCACGCGTCGCGCAACTTTCGGGCAGGGTGCGGGGTTTGAGATCTCTCGGCGCCGCGGCGGACGCCGCGGCGTCCTCGAACCGCTCCCCGGAACCAGTACTCCCATGGACCGTCGCGCCCCGCTTGTCCTCCTGGTGCTCACCGCCTGTGCCCCCGCGGCCGCCCCGCCTCCATCGTCGAGCGGGCCTCCCCGGATCAACACCTCGGCGGGCGGGACGGACATCTACATCGAGGCCGACCGCAGCGGGTCCACGACGACGGCGTCCGCACCCGTCGAGCGGGTATGGACCACGCTCCCCGAAGTCTACTCCTCGCTGGGGATCTCCGGCGCCGTGGTCGACCCCGCGGCCCGGGTGTATGGAAACCCGCGGCTCGTCGTCATGCGCAGGCTGGCGGGGGAGCGGCTCTCCACCTTCTTCCGCTGTGGTGAAACCGCGACCGGGAGCCCGATTGCCGACGCCTACCGGCTGCGCATCTCGGTCCTGACCACTCTCTCGCCCGCGTCCGCGGGGGAGACCAGGGTCCAGACGCGGGCGAGCGCCACCGCCCAGAGCGTCGAAGGGGCGAGTGCCGCGCCGGTCCAGTGCGCCAGCACGGGGATCCTGGAGCAGCGCATCGGGGAGATGATCACCCGGCGCGCCACGGCCTGAGTCCCACCTCCACCCTGCAGAGGTGCCGCATGTCCCGGATCGCTCTCTTCCTGCTGGTGACCGCCGGCTGCACGGGCGGCTCCGACGGGCCGCCGGTGGATCCCGGCGGGCCGGTGGGGATCCGCCTGCAGGAAGTGGCGGCCGGGCTCGGCAACCCGCTGTACCTCACCGCCCCCCGCTCCGACCCCCGCCTGTTCGTGGTGGAGCAGCCGGGGCGGATCCGCGTCATCGAGAACGGGAGCCTCCTCCCCACCCCCTTCCTGGACATCACCGACCGGGTGCTGAGCGGCGGGGAGCGGGGGCTGCTCAGCGTCGCCTTCCACCCGCAGTACGCCTCCAACGGGTTCCTGTACGTCAACTACACCGACCGCAACGGGGACACCCGCATCGAGCGTTACCGGGTGGGCGCGGACCGCAACCGCGCCGATCCCGGCTCCGCCAGGCTGATCCTCGAGGTCCAGCAGCCGTACGCCAACCACAACGGCGGGCTGGTGGTCTTCGGCCCGGACGGCAAGCTGTACATCGGGATGGGGGACGGTGGGAGCGGGGGCGACCCGCACGGGCACGGGCAGAACCGGGGGACG
>DATAAL010000261.1:0-23566 GCA_036260145.1 Longimicrobiaceae bacterium
GCCTGGGCCACGTCCAGGAACCGGTACGCGGCGCCGTAGAGCCCCACCTCCTCCGGCGCCCGCAGGCGGGAGAGGAGGAGGACATCCGCCCGGTAGAAGAGCGTGGTGGCGAGGAAGGCCAAAGCGAAGGGGGCCAGCTTCCGCAGGAGCGCCGCCACCGCCGCGGCGGAGGGGAGCGGGGGGCGCCGCACTCCCTCCGGGGTGCGGCCGAGGAGCCAGAGGAGCGCCGCCGCCTGCCCCAGGGCGGGGGCGGCGCAGAGCCAGAGCAGGTCGTGCGTGGCGACCACCAGCGCGATCCCCACCCCGCCGGAGACGATCCCCAGGAGTGTGCTGGCCTCCGTCCAGACGTGCATCCGCTCCACACCCTGGAAGTACGCCGCCAGGTTGTCCACGAAGGCGCCGATCCCGTACCCCGCGCCCAGGAGCACCGCGGCCGCCACCACCGGTGGCGGGAAGTCAAGGAAAGGAGTCGCCGCCAGGACGACCGCCATCAGCACCACGGTCCCGGCCTTGACGAGGTGCGCCGCCCCCACCAGCCCCGGAGCGTCCCACGGCGCCCGCGCGACCTCCCGCACCAGCAGCGGCTGCATCCCCACCGTCGCCACGATGCTCGCGACCACGGCCACGGCGCCCGCGGTGGCGTACACCCCGAACTCCGCGGCGCCGAGGATGCGGGCCGCCGCCACCGTGGCGAGCAGGGTGCAGGCGCGTGGGAGGACGTACGCCAGCACCAGTGAGGCGGCGTTGGCCGCGAGCAGCCTGCGCCGCGGAGCCAGCGGGCTCGCCAGGGCGGGCGCGTTCACGGCTTCAGTCCTCCTGGCCCCGGAGCACCACCGGGACCGAGCGGAGCAGGATCCGCAGGTCCATCCCCGCGGAGCGGCTGCGCACGTACGCCAGCTCCAGGCGCGCCCGCTCCGGGTAGGGGGGGCGGCGGCGGCCGCGGCTGGTCCACGCCCCGAAGATCCCGGGCCGGGTGCCGAGGAACTCCGCGGCCGCCTCGCCGTAGTGGGCCAGCTCGTCCTCCACCACAGGACGCGGCCCCACCAGCGACATGGTGCCGCCGATCACGTTGAAGAGCTGGGGAAGCTCGTCGATGTGGGTGCGGCGGAGCCACCGCCCCACCGGGGTGACGCGCGGATCCTCCCGGACGCGGAGCTTGAAGCCGTTCCGGGAGTGTCGCTCCCTGAGCTGGGGGTCGAGGGCCAGCCAGAGCTCGGCGCCCCGGGTCATGGTGCGCAGCTTCCAGCAGCGGAACGGCCGGCCGCCCATCCCGATCCGCCGGTGCCCGAAGAAGACCGGGCGCCCGGACCCCACCAGCACCAGGAGCGCGCCCAGGAGCAGGAGCGGGAGGGTCAGCACCAGGAGGATCACCGCGCCCCCCACGTCCAGGACGCGCCGGGAGGCGCGCTCGGGGGGTGCCGCGACGGGGAGCGGGAGCGTCGGGGACCGCGCCAGGTTCACCGCCATGCCTGCTCCGCGGCGCGGGGATCGGAGGCGACCACCACCACCCCGGCGGCACCGGCGCCCGCCTCCCGGAGGAGCGCGGCGGCGCGGGCCACGTGCTCGCGCCGGGTGACGCCGCACCGGACCACCAGCAGTACCTCCGTCCCCGCCTCCACCGCCTCCGCCAGCTCGGCGGCAGCGGCGTAGTGGTCCAGGACGGGTCCGACCTCCACAGCCGGCGGAGCCGGTGCCGCATCCCCGGCCTCCCCGGGCCCCACCCGCACCGTCTCCGGCAGCGGCGCGGGGGCGAGAGCCCGGGCCACAGCCTCGGCAACGGCGGGGTCGTCCACCGGCGCCAGGAGCACCCGGTCCGATGTCCCTTTCCCCCCCCGCCGCTGGAGGAGCGCCCTCCGCTCCCGGGGGGAGAGCCGGACCCCGCCTCCCGCCTCGGCTGAGAGCACCGCGAGCACGGGAGCGCCCGCCAGCTCGCGGACCTCGCGCGTGCTGCGGATGGAGCCGTCCGCCCGCTCGGTGAGCGCCATGCCCAGCGCCCCGAAGGCGAGCGCCAGCAGCACCCCCACCCCCAGCCCCAGCGTCCGGCGCGGCCAGACGGGCTTAAACAGCACCTGCGGCGGGTCCACCACCTGGACGGTGGCATACGAGACCGCGCCCCGGAGCGACTCCTGGCGGAGCCGCTGGTCGGTGAACAGGTACACCTCGGAGAGCTGGCGCAGCGCGCGCTGGCGGCGCCCCAGCTCGATGATGTCCGCGGGAGCGCGGACCAGGGCCGCGTCCAGCTCCCCCCGCTGCCGCTCCAGGATCTGGACCTCGCTCGCCACTCCGTCGCGGTACTGGCGGACTAGGGAGCGGAGCGAGCCGTCCAGGTAGGCGATCTGGCGGTCCAGGGCCTGCACCTGCCGGTCCTCCGCGGTGCGCCGGCCGCCCAGTTCGATCCGCTCCTGCTGCAGCCTCACCAGGCTTCCCAGCAGCTCCCCCAGGGTCTGGTTCTCCAAGAAGGTGGGGTGGGCGATCAGGCCGGCCCACCCCGCCCCCGGGTCCGGGGAGCGCTCCAGCCGCTGGAGCACGTCGTCCGTGCGCACCAGCTCCGACCTCGCCCGCTCCAGCGCGACCGCCACCTCCGCCTGCCGCTCCACGAACGCCGTGCTCTGCGCCTCGGGCGCCACCAGCCGGGCGTCCCGCTGGAAGCGCTCCAGGGCGTCCTCCTCGCGCCGCAGCTCGTCCAGCGTCTGCTCCGCCACCACCCGTAGCGAGTCGGTGGTCTGGCCGCTCTCGCGCCGCTGCAGCTCGGTGCGCAACGCCGAGTACCTCCAGGCCGCCGAGCCCAGCACCGCCAGCGCCAGCCCCGGGTCGGGGTCGTCGTAGGAGAGCCGGACCAGGTTGGCCTCACGCCGCTTCCGCGCCGCCAGCAGCCGCCCGCGGGTCCGGCGGACCGCGTCGCCGAAGGGGAGGGTGCGTAGCTCCACGGACGCGGGCATGCCCGCCCGCCGGGGCCGGAACTCCGCCGTGATCCCCCCGAAGGAGGCGGGGCGTCCCGCCGCGAAGTCACCCACCAGGGAATCGGACGGCGCGGTACGGCGCACCCGGATCCGCCCGTCGGGCCGCCACTCGGCCTCGAAGACGGCCTGCCCGGTTTCGCGCCCCGCGCTCAGGCGGGTGAAGAACAAGTCCCGGTGCCACCCCCGGGGCGCCACCAGGGCGACGTTGAGGGCGTTGTCGCTCACCACCCCCTCCACCACGGTGCGGCTGGAGAGCAGCTCCAGCTCGTTGGCGAAGGGGTCGCCGGTCATCTGCTGGAAGAGCGAGAACAGCCCCGCGGGGGAGCCGCCCCCCGCTGGCGAGATACCACCCACCGGCGGGGGTGCGCCCAGGCGCATGGTCGCCTCCGCGCGCCACACGGGGCGCGCCAGGAACACCAGGACGGCGGCGAGCCCCGCGGTCGCCAGGAAGAGGCCGGCCCCCACGGGCCAGCGGCGGCGCGCCACCGCCGCCCAGGTGGCCACGATCCCCGGCGCGGGGGGCGGCGGTGGGAAGAGCGCGACGCTCCTACTCCGGCTCATTGGACCTGATGATCAGGCTGGTGATGGTGGCGGCCAGGACGGAGGTGCCGGCCCCCACCACCACGGGCAGGTTCTCCCGGAGCCAGCCGCGCTGCCCGACGATGATCTGGTCGCCGGAGCGGAGCCGCTCCGCGAGCGCTGGCGCGCTCGGCGTGAGCCGCACCCGCGTGGTCCGCCCGTCACGCACCAGCGCCACGCGCCGGGGATTCCCGGTGGGGGTGATCCCCCCCGCGCGCGCCAGCACGTCCGCAACGGTCTCCGTGGGGTCCACGGGGAAGAGCCCCGGTTGCCGGACCTCGCCCAGGACGGCGACCCGGACCAGGGGGACCAGCACCACCTCCCGGTCCACCACGATCCGCCGGTAGCCGTCGCGGACCTCGCGCTCCACCTCCCCGAAGGGGCGACCGGCCACGGCGACCAGGCCGATCTCCGGGAGGAGCACGCGGCCGGACTCGACCACCGGGAAGTCGCCGCTGAGCGTCGGCTCGTCGCTCACCGCCAGACGGACGGCGTCGCCCGGGCGGAGCCTCAGCTCGCCCGACGGCGTCTGGGCTCCGGTCGGGGGAGCCAGGGGGAGGAGGACGAGAATGCAGAGGATGAGGAGCCGGTCCATGGTCATCCGGGTGCCGGGCGTGGAAGGACGGACTGACCCGCCAATCCGGGGAGGGCCGGGTTTGGTTCCTGGGAACGAAACACCGCGAACGCGGATTGGCGGGTGCATGGCCGCCTCCGATGCCCTCTCCCTCTGGCGCGTGCTCCGCGCGCACCCCCGCCGCTCGGCCGGGGTGACGGCGCTGCTGGCGCTGGCCGGCGCCGTCGAGGGGGTCGGCCTCCTGGCGCTCCTCCCGCTGCTGGAGTCGGTGGGCCCGGGCGGGGAGGCCTCCACGCCGGTCGGCCGGGCCGTCGCCGGGGCGCTGCACCGCCTCGGCGCCCGCCCCTCCCCTGGAGCGCTCCTGGCGGTCATCGGGGCGGCGGTGTTCGCCAAGGCCGGGCTCCGCTGGCTGGCGATGGCGCAGGTCGGCTCGTCGGTGGCCGCCGTGGCGGCCGAGCTGAGGCTGCGCCTGCTGCGCGCCCTCCTGGCCGCCCGCTGGAGCCACTTCGCGGGGATCCCGGCGGGGAGGGTGGCCGGGGGGCTCAGCCGGGACGCCTTCTGGGCGGCGCTGGCCTACCGGGACGCCTGCGCCGCGCTGGCCGCCGCGCTCCAGCTCGCGGCCTACGCCGCCGCGGCGCTGCTGATCTCCTGGAAGCTGGGGGTCCTGGCGCTCGGGGCGGGGATCGCCGTGAGCGCGCCGCTGGGGCTCTGGGTGCGGGTGAGCCGCGCCGCCGGGGTGCTGCAGACCGGCCATTCGCAGGCGCTGGTGACCCGGGCGGTGGACGTGCTCCAGGCCATCAAGCCGATCAAGGCCATGGGGCGCGAGGAGGCGTACCTCTCCGGGCTCGCCACCGAGACGCGGGGGCTGCGCGCCGCGGAGGAGGCGCACGTCCGGGCGGCGGAGGGAGTCCGCGCCCTGCAGGAGCCGCTCCTGGCCGTGCTCGTCCTCGGCATCCTCTTCGCCGCGCTTTCGTGGGGGAAGGTGGACCTCCCCACCGTCCTGGTGCTGGCGGTCCTCTTTCAGCGGATGGTGGGGCGCTTCCATGCGGTCCAGTCGGAGTACCAGGCGATGGCGGCCGCGTCCGGCGCCTACGCGGCGCTGGAGACGCAGATCGTGGAGGCCGAGCGGAGCCGGGAGCCGGCGGCCGGGAGCCTGCCCGCCCCCCCGCTCGCCTCGGGGATCGAGCTGGCCGGAGTCCGCTTCCGGCACGGGGAGCGGCCGGTGCTGGAGGACGTCACCCTCCATGTCCCGGCCGGCTCGTTCGTGGCCGTGGTCGGCCCGTCCGGGGCCGGCAAGACCACCCTGCTCGACCTCCTCGCCGGGCTGCGGGAGCCGGACGCGGGCGAGGTGCGCGTCGACGGGGTCCCGCTGCGGGAGATCGACCCGGCGGAGTGGCGTCGCCGCCTCGGCTACGTCCCGCAGGAGAGCGCCCTGCTGCACGAGAGCGTGCTCGCCAACGTGCTCCTCCGGGAGCCGGGCCTCGACGCCGCCGCCGCCGAGCGGGCCCTGGCCGAGGCGGGCGCGGAGGAACTGGTGGCCTCGCTCCCGGACGGGCTCCGGACGCGCGTGGGGGAGCGGGGGCTCCGGCTCTCCGGCGGCGAGCGGCGGAGGCTGGCGCTGGCCCGGGCGCTGGTCGGCCGCCCCCGCCTCCTCCTCCTCGACGAGGCGACGGCGGAGCTGGACCCCGTGTCCGCGGCGGCCATCGGGCGCACGCTGCGCGCGCTGCGGGGCCGGACCACCATTGTCGCCGTCACCCACCACCCGGAGCTGGCCGACGCAGCCGACGCGGTTTATGCGCTCTCGAGGGGGCGCCTGGCCCCGCTGCGCCTCCCGGAAGAGGTGCCCGCGTGAGGCAGGGCGCCGGTCTCCTCCTGGCGCTCGCGCTCCTCGCGACGCCCGCCGGGGCGCAGCGCCGGGACGGCGCCTCGGCCATCCGCTCGGTGGCAACGGTACCGAGTGGCTGGCGTACGGCGCCGCCGACCTGCTCGACGCGCGGCTGCGGCTCGCCGCCCGGGTGTACTTCCGGGAGCGGGGGGAGGACAACCTGTACGCGCCGACGTGGGAGGGGCGGAGCCGTGGCGGGGCGGTGTCCTTCGAGTGGGCCTTCGGGGACGCCTTCGAGGGATTCGGAGGGGTGGAGGTGGAGGACGGGCGGGGGTGGGAGCGGTCGGCGGCGCGGGCGGGGGTGCGGGTGCGGTACTGAGCGGCGCGACGGGATTATTCGTTCGAACGGATTCGAACTGCGGATTCGGGCGCACATCCTTCACGCAACTGCAACAGCAACTACGGCCCCAGCGCCTCGCGCAGCGCCGCCAGCGCCGCGCCGGGGTCGGCGGACAGGGTGAGCCGCCAGGCACCCCCGGCGGCCAGCGCCCGCACCGCGGCGGGGAGCTGCTCGCGGAAGTGGTCGAATCCCGGCTCCAGCGACGCCGTCACCTCCCTGACCGCATCCTCGGCCCCGATCCGTCGCAGGGCTACCTCGCCGCCCCGCTCCAGGAGGACCAGCACCGCGCGGTCGGCCACCGGCTCGCCCGTCCACTCCCCGGCCGGGTGCGCCACCTTCCAGCGCCCCCCGCGCTGCCGCAGGACCCCGCCGTCGTCCGGGCCCACGCTCTTCGCGTCCGGGAGGAGGTGGATCGGCCGGGGGAACCCCCAGACGCGGAGCCGGGGCTCCGTCTGCACGTAGACCGTGTCGTCCGAGAGGACGGGGAGCCCCGCCCGCAGCGCGGTGAGCGCCAGGGTGCTCTTCCCGGAGCCGCTCCGCCCCGCCAGGACCACCGCGGTCTCGCCCAGCACCACCCCGGTCGCGTGGACCGGGACCCGGCCGGTCCGGGTGAGCAGGAAGAGCACCAGGGTGTCCAGGACTTCCGCCGCCAGCCGGTGCGGGTCGGCGAGGAGGTCCGGGGGCACGATGCAGACCGCCTCACGGCGCCCGGCGTCGGCCTCCCCCCGCATGCCCCCGCCCGCCAGCACGAGCCGCGCCCCCTCCACCCGGACCTCCGGCGTACCCTCCCCCGCCTCGCCGCTCCCCAGGCCGAGGCGGATGCGGATGGCCCCCGGCCCCCCGGCGCCCTCCCCCCGCGGCCACACGCCGTAGGCGGCGAGCGCGGCCTCCCGCAGCTCCGGATGGTCCGCCTCGAAGCACGTGGGGATCCCCATCAGCGAGAGCTCGGCGTTCCAGGTGAACGCGGCATCCTGCATCGGTCCTCCGGGCGTGGATCGGTGTGTGGTCCCTTCAGGGAACCGGAAACGGGGGTCGCCGGGTTTCCGAATTGGCCCCTGCGCCATACCCGGGCCGGAGGGAGTCCCCGTCGCCAGAGAGCCCATGATCCTCCTCGCGCACTCCTACTTCCTGCGCAACGACCCCAAGCAGCTCGAGCGGATGAAGCCGTATCCGCCGCTGGCCACGCTCCTCGCGGCCGGGCTGCTCCGCGAGCGGGGGCACGAGGTGGCGCTCTTCGACGCCATGCTCGCGCCCGGGACGGAGGCGTTCGAGGAGGCGCTGGACCGGACGCGCCCGTCCGTGGTGGGGATCCTGGAGGACAACTTCAACTTCCTCACCAAGATGTGCACCCTGCGGATGCGGGAGGCCACCCTGGAGATGATCGGGGCTGCCCGCGCCCGCGGCTGCAGGGTCGCCGTCAACGGCTCCGACGCCTCCGACCGCCCGGCGCTGTACCTGGCAGCCGGCGCCGACGCGGTGATCGTGGGCGAGGCGGAGACGGCCTTCCTCGACCTCGTGGACGCCTGGCGGGCGGACCCCGGCGCCGCGCCGGAGGGGATCCCCGGGCTGGCTCTCCCGGGGAGGAGCGGGGGCGTGCGCTACACCCCCTCCCGGCCGCCCATGGACGACCTGGACGCGCTCCCGCTCCCGGCGTGGGACCTGGTGGACGTGGAGGCGTACCGCCGGGCCTGGCGGAGCGCCCACGGCCGCCTCTCCTGGAACATGGTCACCTCCCGGGGGTGCCCGTACGGGTGCAACTGGTGCGCGAAGCCGATCTTCGGGAGGCGCTACGCCCAGCGCTCCCCGGCCGGGGTGGCGGAGGAGATGCGCCGCCTCCGCGACCAGGTGGCGCCGGACCACGTCTGGTTCGCGGACGACATCTTCGGGCTGACCCCCCGCTGGATCCGCGACTTCTCGCGCGAGGTGCAGGCCAGGGACGCGCGCACCCCCTTCATGATCCAGTCGCGCGTCAACCTGATGCGCCCGGAGGTGGTGGCCGCGCTCGCCGAGGCGGGCGCCGAGGAGGTGTGGCTCGGCGTGGAGTCCGGGTCCCAGGCGATCCTGGACGCCATGGAGAAGGGGAGCCGCGTGGAGGAGGCGCGGACGGCCACGCGGACCCTGAAGGCCCATGGGATCCGGGCGTGCTGGTTCATCCAGCTCGGCTACCCCTCCGAGAGCTGGGAGGACCTGCTCCTGACGCGCGACCTGATCCGGGAGGAGCGCCCCGACGACATCGGCGTCTCCGTGGCGTACCCGCTCCCGGGGACCAAGTTCTACGAGAACGTCCGCGCGGAGCTGGGCGCCAAGCGGAACTGGGAGGACACCGGCGACCTGGCGATGCTCTTCCACGGGACCTTCGGGAGCGCCTTCTACCGCCGCGTCCGGGACGTGCTCCACCGGGAGGCCCGGACGGGGGCGCCCGACGACGCGCCGTGGGAGGCGCTCGCGGAGGAGGCGGCATCTCCCCTCCCCGTCGCGGGGGACTGAGCGATGCTCCCGGCCGCCCTATCCCCCGCTGCGCGGGCCTTCGACGCCGTGGCGGATTCCTTCGACCGGCGCTTCGGCGAGTGGCGCAGCGTCGCCGCGCAGCGCCGCGCCGTGCGGGCGGAGCTGGAGGCCGCCTTTCCACGGGGGGCGCGGGTCCTGGAGATCGGCGGCGGCACGGGGGAGGACGCGCTCTGGCTGGCGCGGCGGGGGCGCCGGGTGCTCCTCACCGACGCCTCGCCGTCCATGGTGCGGATCGCGGGCGAGAAGCTCCGGGGCGAGCCGGGCTCCCGCGCCGAGACCGTCCCCGCGGAGGGGATGGAGGGGCTCGCGGAGCGGGTGGCGGCGGAGGGGGAAGCGCCCTTCGACGGGGCGTTCTCCAACTTCGCCGCGCTGAACTGCGTGCCCGACCTGGCGCCCGTCGCCCGGGGGCTGGCGCGGCTCCTCCGCCCCGGGGCCCCGCTCCTCCTGGTCCTCTTCGGGCCCTTCCCCCCGGGCGAGGTGGTGGTGCAGCTCGCCCGCGGGGATGCCCGCGCCGCCTTCCGGCGCCTGGCCCGCGGGGAGGTCCCGGCGCGGCTGGGGGGCCGGGAGTTCACCGTGCGCTATCACCGCCCCCGCGAGGTGGCCCGCGACCTGGCGCCCTGGTTCCGGCCGGTGCGCCGCCGCGGTGTCGGCGTCTTCGTCCCCCCGAGCGCGGCGGAGCCCTGGATCTCCCGCCACCCCCGGCTCCTGGGCGCCCTGGAGGCGCTGGACCGCGTGGTCTCCCGCCCGCTGGCGCTCCTCGGCGACCACCTCCTGTACCGGTTCGAGCGCACCGTCGTCCCCGCGCCGGGAGAGCCCGGGTGAGCGCGGTCGGCGGCCCCCCGGCCCCCCTGACCCGCTTCCGGACGGAGTACGGCGCCCACCGCGCCGCGGAGGGGCGCGCGCACACCCATGAGGAGCTGCTGGCGCTGCCGTACCTCCGGACAGGTCCGCTGGCCCGGCAGTGGGAGGTCCGCGCCCGGAGCTTCGACGCCTTCGTGCGCCGGGTCCTGGTCCCGGTGGCCGCGGAGCGCGCCGGTCCGCTCCGCCTCCTGGACCTGGGCGCGGGGAACGGCTGGCTCTGCCGCCGCGCTGCCCTGGCCGGCCACCGGGCGGTGGCGCTCGACCTGCGGGACGACCGCGTGGACGGGCTCGGCGCCGCAGGCGGATACCTGGAGGAGGCGCCGGGGCTCTTCGGCCGCGTCGCCGCCTCCTTCGACGCGCTCCCCTTCCGGGCGCGGAGCTTCGACATCGCCGTCTTCAACGCCTCGCTCCACTACGCCCTGGACCTCCGCGCCGTGCTGGCGGAGGCGGCGCGCGCCGTGCGGCCGGGGGGGCGGCTGGTGATCGTGGACTCCCCCTTCTACGCGCGGGAGGCGGAGGGCTCCGCCATGGTCGCGGAGAAGCACCGCGACGCGGAGCGGCGCTTCGGGGAGCGGGCCGGCGCCCTGCTGGCGCTCCCCTTCGTGGAGTTCCTCACCCGGGAGCGCCTGGAGACGGCCTCCGCCGGGCTCGGCCTGGTCTGGCGTCGCCACCGCGTCCGCTACCCGCTCTGGTACGAGCTGCGCCCCCTGGTGGCCCGACTGCGCCACCGCCGCCCCCCCTCGCGCTTCGATCTCTGGCAGACCGAGGTCCCATGATCCTGTTCGTGAACCCGCGGGCGACCCGGCCGAAGAACCGGCGCTTCCCCCTCTCCCTGATGGCCATCGGCGCCGCGCTCCCGGAGGGGACCACCTGGGAGATCGTCGACGGCAACCGTCCCACCGTGGACGTCTTCGGCGAGCTGGTGGGGAGGATCGAGACCGGGCGCGGCGGTCCGGACCCGGTGCGGGCGGTGGCGTTCACGGTGATGCCGGGGCCGCAGCTGGTGAGCGCGGTGCCACTGGCCCGGCGGCTACGGGAGCGCTGCCCGGATGTCCCCATCGTCTGGGGGGGCAACTTCCCCAGCCTGTACCCCACGCCGGTGCTGAACTCCCCGTACGTGGACTGGGCCGTGCGCGGGCAGGGGGAGCGGACCTTCGTGGAGCTGCTGGAGGTGCTGGACGGCGATCGCGACCCCGCGACGGTGGCGGGGCTGGCCTTCCGCGACGCGGACGGGCGGCACCGGATCGGCCCGGAGCGCCCCTGGGCGGGGCCGGACGAGCTCCCCCCGCCGCCCTACCACAAGATCCCGGTGGAAGACTACCTCCACCCCACCTTCCTGGGCCGGCGCTCGGGCGTCTACCAGTCGTCCATCGGCTGCCCGTACGGCTGCAAGTTCTGCGGGGTGATCTCCGTGTTCGGCAGCCGCGAGAAGCAGCAGCGCCCCGAGCGCACCGCGGAGCACCTGGCCTTCCTGGCGCGGGACCATGGAATGGACTCGGTCCACTTCTACGACAACAACTTCTTCGTGGGCGAGGACCACGCCCGGGAGCTGGCGGAGCGGATCGAGCCGCTGGGGCTGCGCTGGTGGTGCGAGGCGCGGGTGGACGCGCTGCTGCGCTTTTCGGACGACACCTGGCGGCTGCTCAGGCGCGCGGGCTTCACCATGGTGTTCTGCGGTGCCGAGTCGGGATCGGACGAGGTGCTGCGGAAGATGAACAAGCGCATCACCACCGCGCAGATCCTGGAGGTGGCGGCGCGGACCCGGGAGCACGGGATCATCCCGGAGTTCTCCTTCGTCTTCGGCGACCCCGACGAGCCGGAGCGGGAGATCGAGAATACGCTGGCGTTCATCCGCCGCCTCAAAGCGGTGAACCCGGCGATGGAGCTGATCAGCTACTTCTACACCCCCACGCCGCAGCGCCGGGGCACCTACGGCAACGTGGACCCGCTGGCCGGGACCCCCACCACCCTGGAGGAGTGGACCGAGCCGGAGTGGGTGACCTGGATGACGCACGAGGACCCGCACGTCCCCTGGCTGGAGCCCCGGCTCAAGGCGCGCGTGGAGGACTTCGAGCTGGTGCTCAAGAGCCGCTTCCCCTCGGTGCACGACGGGCGGACGCGGAGCTGGGGGAAGGCCTTGGGGAGGCTGCTGGCCCGGCGGCGCTGGGAGCGCGGGGAGTATTCGGACCCGCGAGTGCTGCGCACCGTGCGCCGACTCGCCCAGGTCTCCCCGGACGACACGCAGGCATACGGGCACCTCCGCCCGGCCACCCCGGCGGCGGTCGCGTGAGCACGCTCCCGGCACGGGAGGCGTACCGCCTCTGGGCACCGCGCTACGAGCCGGAGACGGCGGTCAGCTTCCTGGAGGACCGGCTGGTGGCGGCGGTGGGGCCGCCGCCCGCCGGGCGCCGGCTCCTGGACGCGGGGTGCGGGACGGGCCGCAGGCTGCGCGGAGCCGGCGCCGCCCTGGCGGTGGGGGTGGACCTCACCCCCGAGATGCTCGGGGGTGAGGGGAGCGCCGGCCTCCGGGCCGCGGCCGACCTCCGCTCCCTCCCCCTCCGTGATGCGTCGTTCGACCTCGTCTGGTGCCGGCTGGTGGTGGGGCACCTCCCCGATCCGTCCCGGGCGTACGCGGAGCTGGCGCGTGTCTGCCGTCCCGGTGGGACGGTGGTGGTGACGGACTTCCACCCCGCCGCCGTAGCCGCGGGCCACCGGCGGACCTTCCGCGACGCGGCCGGGGAGGTACGGGAGATCGAGCACCACGTTCACCCGGTGGAGGTTCAGGAGGAGCTTGCGGGCGCGGTGGGGCTCCGTCCGGTCGCGTGTCGGGACGGGGTGGTGGGGCCGAGCGTGCGCCCGTTCTACGCGCGGGCGGGGCGGCTCGGGGCGTACCGGGAGCAGCGGGGCTTGCCGATCGTGCTGGCGCTGGCGTTCCGGCGCGGGGAGGCCCCCACCCGGCGCTCCGCGCCACCCTCCCCCGATTTCGGGGGAGGGCGATCTCCACGGAGAGGCGCCGGGGGGTGAGGGGGTCCGCGGGGGGCACGCCCAAGCCCACCGTTGCCGTTCAACAGCAGTCCCGCCGTTCCCGCTCCGGATCACCGCAATGAGACTGCTGGCCGAGGCCGCCAACGCCGCCGTGGGCATCGAGCAGGGCCGCATCGTCGAGCCCTCGGGGCGCTTCGACGTGGTTCTCCGCGTCCCCGACGGCGAGCTGCGCCCCGGCCTGATCAACGCCCACGACCACCTCCACCGCAACCACTACGGCCGCCTCGGCGCGCCGCCCTACCCCGACGCCTACGCCTGGGGCCGCGACATCCACGCGCGCCATGCCGCGGAGATCGCCCGGGACCGCGCGCTCCCGCGGCGGCAGGCACTGCTGCGCGGCGCCTGGAAGAACCTCGTGGCGGGGGTGACGACCGTGGTGCACCACGACCGGTGGGAGCCCGACTTCGAGACCGGGTTCCCGATCCGCGTCGCGCGCGTCCGCTGCGCCCATTCGCTCGGCTTCGAGCCGGACCTCGCGGGGCTGGCGGAAGGCACCGGCCCGTTCGCCCTCCACGTCTCGGAGGGGACGAACGACGAAGCGGCCGAGGAGATCCGGGAGCTGGAGCGGCGGGGGCTGCTCACCGCGGAGCTGCTCGCCGTCCATGTGGTGGGCGCCGATGCCGACGGCATCCGGCGGCTGCGGGCGGCCGGGGCCGCCGTGGTCTGGTGCCCCTCGTCCAACCTGTTCCTGTTCGGACGCACCGCGCCGCCGGAGCTGCTGGCCCCCGGCGTGGACGTCCTCCTGGGGAGCGACTCGCTCCTCACCGGGGCGGGGACGCTCCTGGACGAGATCCGGACGGCGCGCCGGCTCGGTCTGGTGTCGGACGGGCGGCTGCTGGACGCGGTCGGCGGGGTGGCGGCGCGGCGGCTGGGGCTCCCCGAGCCGTCGCTGGCGCCCGGCGGGCCCGCGGAGCTGGCGGTGTTCCGGCGGCCGGTACTGGAGGCTCGCGTGGAGGACGTGGCCCTCGTGGTGGCGGGCGGGGTCCTGCGCGTGCTCGACCCGTCGCTGGTGCCGGCGCTGGGGCGGTGGGGGGAGAGGGGTGGGCTCCAGGAGCTGGAGGGCGTGGTCCGCTGGACCGATCAGCGGTCCACCCTGCCGCGCAGCAGCCGCCACGCGCGCCGGCCGTAGATCCTCCCCAGCTCGGTGAGGGAGCGGCCGGCGGGCGCCGGCCAGACCGCGTGGGCCACCCGGCGGGCGTGCTCCCACGGCGTACCCGCCCACATGAAGCGCTCCTCCAGCGAGAGGCCGTCCAGGCGCTGTGCCGTCGCGGGGGTGGCCCGCGCCAGCACCCGCCGCATCGCGGGCGTCGCCGCTGCGGCGAAGCGCTCCAGCACCGGCCCGGGGATGGTCCCCGGCGCCAGCCGCTCGCACAGCTCCAGCGCCGGGTAGGCGAAGCGGAGCGCCCCCGCCGCGCGGGCGGCGTGCAGCAGCCCGTCCCAGGCCAGCGCCCCGCTGGCCGCGTCGTGGCGGACCACCCGGGCCAGCTCCACCAGTCGGACCAGCGAGAGACCGTGGAGCCCCTCCGAGGCGTGGGTGGCCAGGAGGAGGGTGAGGAGGGGCTGGCCCGGGACGCGGGCGGGGGGCGCCACCTCCCACGGGGCGGGGGAGAGCGGCACCCGGTCCAGCCGCACCGTGGCCACGCCGAAGAAGTTGCGGTCCAGCGAGGTGTGGGTGTCCAGCGAGTAGGGGTCGCCCGCGTGGGTGAGGGAGAGGGAGCGGGGGAGGCCGTCGGCCCCCACCGGCACCCAGTCGCACTTGTAGGGACGCCGCTGCACCAGCCCGGGACGGTACCCGGCCGGGCGGAGCGCCCGCTCCACGGCCGGCAGGTCGCCCGGGACCACCAGCAGGTCGATGTCGCAGACGGGGCGGGTCCCGGGCTCCGGGAAGTACGTGTGCGCCGTGTGCATCCCCTTGAGCACCACGGGGACGACGCCGGCCTCCCCCAGCCGCGCGATGGCCTCCACCGCCGCCCGCGTCAGGCGCTCCATCCGCAGGCGGTTGTGGTGCAGGTGCAGCCGCAGCACCGCGGCGGTCCCCGGGTCCGCGGCGAGGGCCCCGCTCTCCACCCAGTACCCCAGGAGCGGTCCCATCCCCGAGGTGTACGCCGCGATGCCGAGGGCGCTCGGGTCCCCGTCCAGGCGTGGCGGAGCGGCCTCCCCGGCGAGGACGCCGCGGGTGGCCGCCTCGATCCCCCGGAGCGCGTCGCGCCAGGCCCCCACCGCCACCTCCGGCCAGAGCCAGGTGTGGTGCCCGTCCCGGCGGGCCCGGTCGAAGCGGGCGCGGACCGCGTCGGCGTCCAGGTCGAACGTGTCGAGCGGCAATTCCGGCGTGTCCGTCACCACCGCGAGAGCGGGAGTGCTCAAGGCGAGCCTCCAGGAGCGTCGGCCCAGCCGGGGCCGAGCGGCTTCCGCTGCAGCACCCAGCTCGCGCGCGTTGGCCCGAAGCGCCGCGCGAGCCGCGACACCACCTCCTCCGGCCCGCACTCCAGCAGGTCCTCCATGTCCCGGTTCCAGGGGAAGAGCCGCCGCCGGTCGGCGCGCTCCGCGTACCCGGCCCGGTACGCGGCCTCGGGCGTGACTCCCCGCAGCCCCTGCCGCTTCGCCAGGTCCGCGCGGACGAAGAAGGCGTTGTTGTACTCCAGCCCCTCCAGCCGGTACCCCGCTGCGCCGAGCACGTCCGCCGCGGCCGAGAGCGAGCAGCCGTAGCAGTGTCCCTCGTCCCAGCGGAAGTCCGGTGTGTAGCGGAGCGCGAATCGCACGGGCGGCGGGATCTTCTCGTTGACCTCCATGTCCACCACGAGCGGGCGGAACGCCGCCAGGACGGCGCCGGCGACGGCCAGGTCGTACGAGTCCAGGTCCAGGTTCAGCACCGTGAACTCCCGGGGGACGCCGTGCTCCGCCAGCAGCGCCGCCGCGTTCCCGGGGGTCACGCGCCGGCGGGCGAGGCGCACCCGCCCGAACCCGCGGTACACGTGCTCCAGCAGGGCGAACCGGACGGGATCGCACTCCACCGCGAGACCGCTCCAGCCGCGGTCCCTGAAGAGGGGGAGAGTGCAGGACGAGGTGACCCCGTCCCCGGCGGCGAGGTCCACGGCGAAGCCGTCCCCAGCCAGCCCGAGCCGGTCGAGGAGCCCGCGGAGGTGCGTCCACTCGGAGGCGTGGGAAGGGTCGGGGAGCTGCGCGGCGGCGGCGTGCCGGGCCAGCCGGGCCGGAGTGATCCGGCGCTCCCGCACCCGCGCGAGAGCGCGTCCGCCCCGGCTCAGGCGCAGCGCGCGCAAGAGACGGTACGCTCCCGGATAGCGGTCGAGTAGCGTGAGCACGGTCGGTGCGGGTGGGTTTGGTCCGTCGCGGGTCCCTGACAGGAAACCCGGGAGGGGCGCGCCCGGTTCCAGGCGGTGGAGGCTTGCCTGTCCGCCCCGCACACCAGAGCTTTGATCGCAGGGCTCGACCCCGTTCCCGAGTGACCCCTCTCCCCTCCCAGGCTGGAGCGAAGCCGATGCGCGCGATCAACCTGAAGGAGAAGCTGGACCTGTTCGCCGACCACTGGAGCCCCCGGATCGTCGCCGAGCTGAACGGGCAGCACGTCAAGCTCGCCAAGCTCCGGGGCGAGTTCGTGTGGCACGACCACGCTGGCGAGGACGAGCTGTTCCTGGTGCTGCGGGGCTCCCTCCGGATGGAGTTCCGCGACCGTGTGGTGGAGGTGCGCGAGGGGGAGATGCTGGTCGTCCCGCGGGGGGTGGAACACCGCCCCGTCGCGGAGGAGGAGGTCCATGTCCTGCTCTTCGAGCCCGTCGGCACCCGCCACACCGGGGACGTGGTCGACGAGCGGACCGTGGTGGAGTACCAGCGGATCTGAGAGCGGGACGGGACGCGGAGGGGCCGCCGGTGTCCTCTCCCGTCTCCCGGTGTGGCGTTTCCGCGCGTCAGTCGGACACGGAATCCCCCTCCCCGGTTCCGGGTTAGATCGGCAAGTTGTTGATCCACAAGGCACTGAGTGAACATCGGAAGCCGGCACGCCCCGTGCCCCTGCGGTGGGACGGCGAGAGCCGCATCCCTGCTTCCCATGACGGAGGACCCATGCGCAGCACCCCCCTTCTCACCCTTGCCACCCTCCTGCTAGCCCTCGGGGTTCCCGCCGCGGCGCAGGAGCGGGAGGCCCCCGCCGCCCGGGCCGACACCCTCATCCGGGAGGATCTCCCCCCGGAGGTGGCGGAGGAGATCGTCGCATTCTTCAACGACCCGCGGACGCTCCACTTCAGCGGGCGAACCCGGATCCCCGGGGAGCGCTCCGTCTCGGGCGACGTGGCGGTGCTCGGCGGCCCCCTGGTGATCGCCGGGCGGGTGGAGGGTCGCGTGGTGGTCATCAACGGCAGCGTGGAGCTCCTCCCCGGTGCCGTGGTGGACGGCGACCTGACCGTGGTCGGCGGGGAGGTCACCGGGCTAGAGGGGGCGCGGGTCGGTGGCGAGGTGGTCACCTACTCCGAGCGTCTTCGCTATTCGCATCGCGGCGACCACATCGTCCGCAGGGACCGGTACCGGCACGGGGAGCGGGAGGAGCGGGACCGGGACGGCCTCCGCAGAGGGCAGGGGAGCCTGACGGTGAGCGGCGGCGACTACAACCGGGTGGAGGGACTCCCGGTGTACTTCGGGCCCACCGTCGAGACCGGCGGGTCCAACCCCTTCCGCATCCGGGCGCTCGCCGTGTACCGCACGGAGGAAGGCCCCTTTCTCCGCACGGAGCGCTGGGGGCACGACGTGACCGCGGAGCAGTTCTTCGGCGGGCACCGCAGCTTCCGGGTGGGGGCGGGAGTGTTCTCGCTGGTGGCCCCCATCGAGGCGTGGCACCTGTCCGACACCGAGAACTCGCTCTCCACCTTCCTCTTCCACCGTGACTTCCGCGACCACTACGAGCGCAAGGGGTGGAAGGCCTTCGCCACCCTGGAGCCCCGGGGCACCCCCTGGTCGCTCACGGCGGAGTTCCGTTCCGAGAAGCACCGGAGCCTCCCGGTGGGCGATCCCTGGAGCGTCTTCAACAACGGCGACGCCTGGCGCCCCCAGCCGCTGGTGGGGGAGGGGAGGCTGAACTCCGTCGTGGGGAGGGCCGAGCTGGACACCCGCAACGACCCGGACGACCCCGCCACCGGGTGGCTGGTGCGGGGCGAGGTGGAGCACGCTGTCGACTCGGACCTGGAACGCCCGGCCGCCTTCCGGGTCACCCTCGACACACCGCCGGGATTCATCCCCGTCCCGGCCCTGGAGTACGGCGCCTTCACCCGGGGGCTGCTCGACGTCCGCCGCTACAACCGGATCAACGCGGACTCGCGCCTCAACCTCCGGCTCCTGGTGGGCGGCGCACTGGACGGCGTCCTCCCGCCCCAGCGCCAGCACGCGCTCGGGGGCGAGGGGTCGCTCCCCGGCTACTCGCTCTTCCAATTCGACTGCGGCGCGCGCTTCGAGCGCCTGGCGCTCCGCGTTCCCGCCCTGGGTGAGGAGACGGAGTCGTTCGTCCCGGCGTACGGGTGCGACCGCTTCGCGCTGCTCCAGGCGGAGTACCGGGGGCGCTTCGACTTCCACTTCGACTGGCGTGGCCACGGGTGGGACGACGAGGACGATGAGGAGGACGACGATTGGAACGACGGGAGGAGCTGGGACGCGGACCTGGACTGGGTGCTCTTCATGGACGCGGGGAGGGGATGGGCGGGCCGCCGGGGGCGCGGCGAGGAGACGGCGGTGGACGCCGGAGTGGGGCTCCTCTTAGACGAGTTCGGGGTATACGCCGCCATCCCGCTTCGCCAGGGGGGCGGAGTGAACCTGTTCGTCCGTCTCGGCTCGCGCTTTTGATCCTGCGTACCCTGCGCCTCCCGGCGTGGATCCTCCTGGCCCTGCTGGTCTGCGCCGGACACGCCCCGGCGCAGGCGCGGCGCCCCCTCGCCGTAGCAGTGGGCGGGGCGGCCACCGGGTGGCGCCCGCTGGTCCGGGTGCAGGGGGTGCTGGACGACGGGGCACTGCGCGACGCCCTGGACTCCGGGCTCCCGCTCCGCTTCCACTTCCAGGTGGAGCTGTGGGAGAAGAGCCTGCTCGACCGGCTGGTGGGGACGCACCGGGTGCGGCTGGCGGTGATGCAGGACCCGCTGGAGGGGAGTTACACCCTCAGCGTCGGGCGCTCGGAGCAGCGTCTGGGGTCGCTCCGGGAGGTGGAGGAGGCGGTGGAGGGCGCCTTCGCGTCCAGCCTCCGTCCCACCACCCGCGGGCGCTTCTACTATCTCGCGGTGCTGGAGATCGAGACGCTCTCCCTCTCCGACCTGGAGGAGCTGCAGCGCTGGCTCCGGGGAGAGGCGGGACCCGCGGTGCAGGGGCGCAGGTCGGTGGGGCGGGCGGTGGAGAGCGGGCTGCGGCGCGCCTTCGTCCGCATCATCGGGCTCCCGGAGCGGAAGTACGAGGCGCGCTCGCCGACGTTCTCGCCACGGTAGCGGGAGGGTACACGAGGTACGGCAGAACCGCCTCTGGGACGGCAGGCCTCCCACGCGGAGGTCGGCAAGGCGCGCGTCTGCACAGGTGGGGCCCTGGCTATTGACTGCGCCAATGGCGTACATTATGCTGCCGTATGATCTTCGTCGAATCCCGCGCTTTCAGCCGTCGGCGTGCCGAACACCTCGACGAGGAGGACTTCCGCGCACTTCAGAGCGCCCTTGTGCGGAATCCCCATGCGGGCGACCAGATCCCAGGCACCGGCGGCCTCCGCAAGCTGCGGTGGGCCGGTGTGGGCAGGGGCAAGCGTGGTGGAGTACGCATCATCTACTATCCGCTCCTCTCACGGAACATGATCTTCCTGCTGCTGCTTTACGCGAAGAACGAGCAGGAGAATCTCACCCCCGAGCAGAAGCGGATTCTTCAGGCACTCGTGGAGGCCGAAATCGCAGCACAGGCAGGTGAGCTATGAAGGACGATCTGTTCGGCGAGTTGGTAGAGAGCGTCAAGGAGGCGGGTGCGTTTCTGCGCGGCGAAGAGGCTCCTGCACGGTTAAGCTTCGTGGACGAACCGGATCCGCGGGCAATCCGTGAGCGGCTGGGGCTGACGCAGGAGGAGTTCGCTGCCGCGCTCTGCATCAGCGTCAAGACGCTGCGCAACTGGGAGCAGGGGCGCCGTGAGCCGAGCGGGCCTGCCATGCGGTTGCTCCAGATCGCGGCCAAGCACCCGGAGATCATCCTCGAAGCCGCGTAATGTTCCCTATTGCAGCGTGGTCGCGGCCGTGTCTGCCGTATTCGAGGCGGGCGCTGCTGGCGGTCTCCCTCGGACGCGTCTGGCTGGCCGTCCGGACCGGCATGCTCTCCGGGGGGAGCTGGATCCCGCCGGTCGTCACAGGAGCCGTCGTGGCCCTGGCCAGAGTGAACCAGTTCCGATCCCTGTCGCTGCTCCGCTGGCCCGAGGAGTAGCGGGGCGGAGCGCGCCGCGGGTGATCCGCAGGCCGGTGACCCTCCATACTACAACCACTTGCGCTCCCCGCCCCCCGCCTCTGAGCTTGGAAAGGTCCGGTGGCCAGCCTCCGCTCCGTGCCGCCGGTGTTCGGTGCCGCGTCACGGTGATCCTTACGACCTCATGACCGATCAGGAACTGCGCGACCGGATCGTCCGCCTCGGCCCCTGGCACCACGACCTCCAGGTCGCCCCCGGCATCCGCACCGGCGATCCGGTGCCTCCGGGCACCTACCCTCCCGAAGTCGGCACGCCCACCGTGATCCGCCCGGACGAGATACTGGCGTGGCTCGTGGGGGAGGTCTTCCCGGACGGGCTCCAGGGGCGGTCGGTCCTGGACTGCGCGTGCAACGCCGGCGGCTTCCTCTTCGCCGCGGCCCGCATGGGGGCCGGACGCAGCTTCGGGTTCGACGTGCGAAGCCACTGGATCACCCAGGCGCGGTTCCTGTCCGAGCACCTCCCCGGCGAGCAGATCGGGTTAGATACGCTCGACCTTGCCCGGCTCCCGGAGCGCAGGCTGGAGCCGTTCGACGTCACGCTGTTCATGGGGATCTTCTACCATCTCCCCGACCCCGTCACCGGCCTTCGCATCGCGGCCGATCACACCCGGGAGCTGCTCGTCGTCAACACCGCGGTCTGCCCGGGCCCCGGCGACGCGCTGGTGCTGAACCGCGAGAGCGAGACTGCGGTCATGTCGGGTGTGCACGGCCTGGCGTGGTTGCCGACCAACGACCGGGTGATCCGTGAAGTCCTGCGGTGGTGCGGCTTCCCTCACACCCGTCTGCACTACGAGGGGCCGGCCGAGGCACACCGGTGGCGCAGGATCGTGGTCCACGCGGCGCGCGACGCGAGCACGTTCGCGCACTACGACGCCGCTCACCCGCCGGCACCGGAGCGCAGGCGGCCCGGGTGGGTGCGGCGGCTGCTTCGACGTGCGTGACTCGTGGCGAAGGAGTGCTCGGAGGGCGAAACCGGCTACGTCCCGTCATCCACCTCGCTGCAAGCTGGAGCCAGTGGGCCGGGATCGCGGCCCCCCACTACGCGCTCCCTGAACTGAAAAGCGGCCGCCCGGACCCCGGACGGCCGCGCTTTCACGCTCCACGCCACTGCCGCGGCTACTCCCCCGCCCCCAGCGGCACCTTGATGCACGCCGCGAAGTGCCCGCCCCCCTTGTCCGCCAGCGGGGGGACGATCTTCGCGCAGTCCTCGTCCTTGAGCGGGTGCTGGCAGCGCGGGTGGAACGGGCACCCCGGGGGCGGGTTGGCCGGCGAGGGGACGTCCCCGATCAGCACGATCCGCTTCCGCTTCCGCCCCGGCTCGGGCACCGGCACCGCGGAGAGGAGCGCCTGTGTGTACGGCATCAGCGGGTTGCGGTAAAGAGCCTTCGAATCCGCCAGTTCCACGATCCGCCCCAGGTACATCACCGCCACCCGGTCGGAGATGTGCTCCACCACCGACAGGTCGTGGGCGATGAACATGAAGGTGAGCCCGAACTGGCGCTGCAGGTCCTGGAGCAGGTTGATGACCTGCGCCTGCACCGACACGTCCAGCGCCGACACCGGCTCGTCGCACACGATCAGGTCCGGCTCCACCGCCAGCGCCCGCGCGATCCCGATGCGCTGCCGCTGCCCCCCGGAGAACTCGTGCGGGTAGCGCACCGCGTGCTCCGGGCGGAGCCCCACCACGCTCAGCAGCTCCGCGATCCGGTCGTTGGCCTTCTGCCCCTTCGCGATCCCGTGGATCCCGAGCACCTCCCGCAGCATCTCGGCGATGGTCATCCGGGGGTTGAGCGAGGAGAACGGGTCCTGGAAGACGATCTGCGCCCGGCGCCGGAGCCTCCGTAGCTCGTTCCGGTCCATCTCGAAGATGTTCCGCCCGTCAAACTCCGCCCGCCCCGCGGTGGGCTCGATCAGGCGCAGGATGGCGCGCCCCGTGGTGCTCTTCCCGCACCCGGATTCCCCCACCACCCCCAGAGTCTCGCCCCGCCGCAGGAAGAACGACACCCCGTCCACCGCCTTGACGTCGCCCACGTGGCGGTTGAAGAACCCCTTGCGGATCGGGAAGTACTTCCTGAGACCGCGCACCACCAGGAGCGCGTCCATCGGGGGCTCCATATCGTCCGGGGTCTGCCCGCGGAGGTCGGAATCCCCCTTGGCGGGCGGGAGGTACGGGCGCTCCGCCGGCGTCCTGTCCACCGCCACGCGCTGGCCGTCCGCCGCCCCCTCCCCGCCCGCAGGCGTGCGCCCCTCGGGTGTCGAAGCCATCAGCGCACCTCCTCCCCGCCCTCGGGCGGCACGACGTCCTCCGGCGACCCCGCGACCGGGGTGGCGGCCCCGGTCCCGGTCACCGCGCCCGCGGGGGTGAACCCGCCCCCGGCGCGGCGGATCTCCTCGCGGCGCTCCGGATACTTCACCAGCCAGCACTTGTTGCGCCGCCCGGGCGAGATCTCGAAGAGCGGCGGCTCCTCCCGCTCCGTCTTCTCCCACCCGTACGGGCAGCGGTTGCGGAAGCGGCACCCGGTGGGCCAGTGGATCGGCGAGGGGACCACCCCGGGGATCACCGCCAGCCGCTCCACCTCCTCCCCCAGCTTGGGCATGGAGCGGAGGAGCCCCTCGGTGTAGGGGTTCTGCGGGTCCCGGAAGATCTCCTCCACCGGTCCCTCCTCGAACACCTGCCCCGCGTACATCACGATCACCCGGTCGCACGTCTCCGCCACCACCCCCAGGTCGTGGGTGATGAGGATAATGGACATCCCCAGCTCCTCCTGGAGCCGGTTCAGCAGCTCCAGGATCTGCGCCTGGATGGTCACGTCCAGCGCGGTGGTGGGCTCGTCCGCGATCAGGAGCCGGGGGTCGCACGCCAGCGCCATGGCGATCATCACCCGCTGCCGCATCCCCCCCGAGAGCTGGTGCGGGTACTCGTCCACCCGCTGGTGGGGATGGGGATCCCCACCAGTTGCAGCATCTCGATGGCCCGGTCGCGCGCCGCCCGCTTGTTCAGCCCCTGGTGCAGACGGAGCGACTCCATGATCTGCTCCCCCACCGTGAACACCGGGTTCAGGGAGGTCATGGGCTCCTGGAAGATCATGGCGATGTCGTTGCCGCGGATCTGGCGCATCCGGGCCTCGGAGGCGGTGGCCAGGTCCTCCACCCCGCCCTCCCCGCGGAAGAGGATGCGCGACCCCGCCTGGATCTCGCCGGGCGGCTGCGGGATGAGCCGCATCACCGAGAGCGAGGTCACCGACTTCCCGCTCCCGGACTCGCCCACGATCCCCAGCGTCTCCCCCGGGTTGACGTGGAAGGAGACCACGTCGACGGCGCGCGCGAGCCCGCCCTCGGTACG
>DATAAL010000262.1:0-3222 GCA_036260145.1 Longimicrobiaceae bacterium
ACCATGCGTAACGGAGTCGAGCCCCCGCAAACCACGCGGGGTCTCGCCCCTTCGGGCCGTCATCCCTCACGCAACTGCTTACGTTGTCGTGATATCCAGCCGTTGCTCCCTCCCCCTGACGGGGAGGGCCTTCGCAGCTGCTTGTCTCGCCGGATATTACCTGGTACCCTGGCCTGTCTTCTGCCAGCTTGATTGCTGAACCCGTGCCGAGGAGTCCCATGGAGATCGAACTGACCGCCGTCTTCCAGAAGGTGCCCGAGGGATACATCGGCTTCGTGGAAGAGTTACCCGGCGCCAACACGCAGGGGGCGACCTTGGAAGAGGCCCGCACGAACCTGGCGGAGGCGATCACGCTCGTGCTCGAGGCGAACCGTGCGCTCAGCGAAGAGGCGCTTCAGGGACAGGAGGTAATCCGTGAGCCTTTCCGTATCCAGGCGGCGTGAAGCGGCGCGACCTGATCCGTCACCTGGAAGAGCACGGCTGTGAGCTGCTCCGCGAAGGTGGGGCATACAGCGTGTACATCAACCGGGCGGCCCGGAAGGTCTCGACCATTCCGCGGCACCGCGCCCTGAACGAGCACCTCGCCCGCAGGATCTGTAAGGACCTGGAGGTGCCGGAGCCTTGAGCCTACCGCGGACTCCTTTCAACAGCATGATTAGGGCGTGCCCCGCGAAAACAACCCGCGGGGTCTCGCCCCTTCGGGCCCTCATCCCTCACGCAACTGCCTGGCACACCTGTAGTTACTCCCGCCGCACCCGCACCGGCGAGTCCAGCCGCACCGTGGCCATGGAGCTCTCGGGGAGCACCGCGTCCACCTCCGCCGTCGTGATCGCGACCGCCGTCCCCGCCGCTGCTCCCACCGCCGCACCTATCACCGTGGACCGGGTGTCCCTCCCCAGCACCCGCCCCACGACCCCTCCGATCGCCGCTCCCCCGGCCACCTTCGCCGCCTGCTCCGTCCGGCTGTCCCGCGTCACCAGCCGCGCCGGCGGCGCGCTCGTCACGGTGCCCTCGATGGGGTAGGTCTCCCCGCCGTGGGAGATGGAGGTGAAGGTGACGGCGATCCTCGCGCGCTGCCCCGCGCCCCCGGACGCCTGCGCCTCCGTCACCCTCCCGTGAACCGTCGCGCCCGCGGGGATCAGGGTGGTGCCGTCGGAGGCCACCAGCGGCTCGTCCAGCGTGGCGGTGAAAGTGTCGCCCACGCGGGCGTCGCGGGTGCTCAGCGCCCGGTCCAGCCGCACGCCGAACGACGTTCCCGCCGGGGCGGTGCGCGTCACCGCGCGCGGGGCCTCGGGCTCGGCGGGGAGGACCTCCTCGGGGGCGGGCTCCGGCTCGTGCGACTGCGGGGGTGGCTCCCTCCGCTCCGGGACGCGCCGGGGCTCGGGGACGCCGGCCGTCCGCGGTGGGGCCGGCGCCGGAGCCGGGGACGCCACGCTCTCCACGGGCGGCGCCTCCACGGGGACGTCCGCCAGCTCCGGCTGCACCGTGGTGTCCGCCTCCAGCGCCAGGTCCAGGTCGCGCTGCAGCGCCTCCCGTTCCAGAGCCGCCCGGCTGTCGTCCCTGTCCTCCCCACGGTCGCACGCGGCCCCGAAAGTGGACAGTGGCAGCGCCAGCAGCAGGGCGGCCACCAGGCTGCGACTCTTCATGGAACGGCTCCTGGATCCTTGTGTCGGCTTGAATCTCCGGACCCTCCGGGGTTATCCTCAAGCCCCCGGCCCCGGACCTTCCACCCCGGGGAGGGGGCAACCGACATGCCAGGTGCAAAGTGAAGAACCTGCGGGCACTCCTGCCCTATCTGCGCCCCTACCGCTGGCCGATGTTCTGGGGGCTGGTGCTGGTCCTCGTCTCCGACGCCTTCTCCCTCTGGACCCCCGACCTCATCGGCAAGGGGATCGACGCCCTGGGGAGGCCGGGGACCACCGCGTGGACCGTGGCCGGGTACGCCGCGCTCACCGTGGCGGCCACCCTCCTCGCGGGAGCGGCGCGCTACGGAATGCGCGAGATCCTCAACGGGACCAGCCGGCGGGTGGAGACCGATCTGCGCAACGACTTCTTCCGCCACCTCCTCCGGCTGGACGCCCCCTTCTACGGCCGCACCCCTACCGGGGAGATCATGAGCCTGGCCACCAACGACCTGACCGCCGTCCGGATGGCGGCCGGGCCCGCGATCATGTACCTGATGAACATGGTCGTCACGGCGGTCTTCGCCCTCACCCTGATGGCCTGGATCTCGCCGCGGATGACGCTCCTGGCGCTCCTCCCCATGCTGGCGCTCCCCCTGGTGACGCTGGGGTTCTCCCGCATCATCCACGAGCGCTTCGAGCGGATCCAGGCGGAGTTCGGGATCCTCTCCTCCATCGCGCAGGAGAACCTCGCAGGGGTGCGCATCGTCAAGGCGTACGCGCAGGAGGACGCGCAGGCGGAGCGCTTCCGCGACCTGTCGGAGCGCTACCTGCGCCGCAACCTCGACCTGGCCCGGGCCAGCGGCCTCTTCAATCCCCTGCTGGGACTCTTCGGTGGCGTGGCGGTCGTGGTGGTGCTCTGGGTGGGCGGGCGCGCCGTCCTCCGGGGGGAGATCTCGGTGGGCGAGTTCGTGGAGTTCAACCTGTACCTGGGGATGCTCTTCTGGCCGATGATCTCCCTGGGGTGGGTGATCAACCTCTTCCAGCGGGGCGCCGCCTCCATGGGACGGGTGATGCGCGTCCTGGAGACCGTCCCTGCCGTGCGAGAGCCGGAGGACCCGGCAGTGCCTGCCGTGATTCGCGGGGAGATCGAGTTCCGCGACGTGTCCTTCCGGTATCCGGGGACCGAGCGCTGGATCCTGCGCGGGGTGTCGCTCCGCGTCCCGGCCGGCTCCACGCTGGCGGTGGTGGGGCCGACAGGCTCGGGGAAATCCACCCTGGTGGCGCTCCTGGCGCGCATGTACGACCCCACCGGGGGGGAGGTGCTCGTCGACGGGGTCCCGGTGCGGCGCTGGCCGCTGGACCGCCTCCGTGCCGCCATCGGCGTGGTCCCGCAGGACGCCTTCCTCTTCTCCGCGACCATCCGGGAGAACCTCGCCCTGGGCTTCGACGAGCCCGACGCGGCCCGGGCGGAGGAGCGCATCCGCCGTGCCGTGCAGATCGCCCGTCTCGACGAGACGGTCGCAGGTTTCCCCTCGGGCTACGACACGATGCTGGGAGAGCGGGGGATCAACCTCTCCGGGGGGCAGAAGCAGCGGGC
>DATAAL010000263.1:0-2234 GCA_036260145.1 Longimicrobiaceae bacterium
GACGCGGGGGCGGTGGCCGCGAACTCCGCGCGGATCCTGTTCTGGGGGTGGGTGGCGGCGGGGGTACTGTGGGCCGCGCTGCGCTCCCCGGCAGAGGAGGGGGAGTGGGGCACGGCTCCCGTGGTGAGGCTGGGGATCACGGAGGTGGCGACGATGCTGGCCCTGCTGGACGCTCTCTTCCTGGCCTTCGTGGCGGTGCAGTTCCGCTACCTGTTCGGGGGGCAGGCGTGGGTGAGCGCCTCGGGGGAGATAGGGTGGGGGGAGTACGCGCGCCGCGGCTTCTTCGAGCTGGTGGCGGTGGCCGCGCTGGTGCTCCCGGTGCTCCTGGCGCTGCACGCCCTGCTGGGAGTGGCGGGGCGGCGGGAGCAGCGCGTGTTCCGTGTCCTGGCGGGGACGCTGGTGGCGCTCCTCTTCGTGGTGATGGCCTCGGCGATGGAGCGGATGCGGCTGTACCAGGCGGCGTACGGGCTCACGGAGCTGCGGCTGTACACCAGCGTCTTCATGGGGTGGCTGGCGCTGGTCTTCCTCTGGCTGGGCGCCACGGTGCTGCGGGGGCGGCCGGAGCGCTTCCCCCGCGGGGCGGTGCTGGCGGGGTTCGCCACGGTGATCACGCTCAACCTACTGGACCCGGACGCGCGGATCGCCCGCGTCAACCTGGCGCGGGGGGGGGAGACCGGGGACCTGGACGCCGCCTACCTGGCGACGCTCGGCCCCGACGCGGCCCCCGTGCTCGCCCGCGCCTATCCGGGGCTGGCGGAGCAGGACCGCTGCGCCGTGCGGCACGCGCTGGAGCGCTGGGAGAGGCGGCGGGACGACTGGCGGAGCTGGAACTGGAGCCGCTCGCGCGCGAAGGGGATCGCGCGCCGGGGACAGTGGGTGGTGCCGGGAACGGCGTGCCCGGTGGTGCGGGCGCCGGGGAGATAGGGGGTCGCCGTTGCCCTCCTGCAGTACCTCTCAAAAACTCGGCGGGGGAGACCCGGGGCCGTTTCCGGGTCTCCCCCGGCCTGCGGAAGGGACAGCGTAGCTTGCTGGCTCCGGAGCGGCAGTTTGCACCACCCCGAACTCGACCCTACTGGAGCCGGATCGACACCCCGGCGCGCAGCATCAGGAGGTTGGAGGACGAGCCGTCGAAGTCCACGGTCGCCTCCCGCCCCAGGAACGCGCTGTAGATGGCCGCCTCGCGCTCGGCCAGCCGGTCGGTGTCCCAGAAGGTCAGGTAGTCCTCCAGCCCCAGGTGGATCGCCACGCGCGAGCCGATCGCGGCGGCGGTGTGGATCCCCAGGTTCACCCCCCAGTGGTGGGTGGCGTCGCCGAGCGTCCCCAGGGCGGCGTCGTCCTCGAAGTCCATCCGTACCAGCGACGGCCCGGCCGAGACGAAGGCGGCGGGGTGGAAGCGGCGGTTGTCCGGGCGCGGCTCCGGGAGACGGTAGGCGAGCGCCAGCTTCCCCAGCCACGTCTGCGGGGCGTCGACCCCCAGGCCGCCCGTCACGTCCCCCTCGGAGGAGGTGAGGGTGATGTCGTGGTCCCCGGACGCCCCGTACGCCAGCGAGCCGAGCACCCGGAGCGGTCCCCAGGCACGCGCCTCCACCTCCACCCCGCCGACCAGCCCCCCGCCCCGGGTCTCCTCCACCCGGTACGAGGGCCCTCCCTCCGTGAAGACGAACTCGTCGTCGGTGGTGTACGGGATACGGATCCCGACGAAGGGGGTCAGCGCGAAGCGCGAGTCGGGGAGCTGCCCCGGCGGGCGGCCGAGGTCGGGGAGCTGGGCGGCGGCGAGCGACGGGAGCGCCAGCAGCCCGGCGAGGGCGAGGAGGCGACCTCTCATGACGTGTCTCCTAGGGTGGTCCGGGGTGGTGCGGGACGGGAGGAGGCCCGGGGTGCGGGACCCTGCGGCGGACGCGGAGCCGGGGCCGCAACGCCCCGGCGGGGCGCTCCACGGACGGAGGGCGGCTCGGTCTCGGGTTTTCCGGAATGATACCGAGCGCGGGTCGCGCGGGCAATGACGCGCAGGGGGCTACGCGGTGGTGAGGAGGTGATCCAGCTCCGCAGGGGCGACCACGCTGGGCTCCCGGGGGAGGCGCTCCGGGGCGAAGCGGGGGACCAGCTCCGCCGCGGCGACCTCCTCCCTAGGCGCGGCGAGCCCGCAGGTGGCGGCGAGCCACCCGACGACGGCCTCGGGGCGGATGCCGCCCTCCCGCAGCTCGCCAAGCGACACGGCGCCGTGCCGCTTGGCG
>DATAAL010000264.1:0-2064 GCA_036260145.1 Longimicrobiaceae bacterium
GGTCGCGGGTTCGAGTCCCGCCCCTGCTACTCGGACGTAAAACAAGGCCACACAACGCCTTTGCGTTGTGTGGCCTTTGTGTGTGCCAGGCATGTCTTGACTCTGGGGTGAAAGTCCCCGAAGGACCGTAGCAGCCGGAACCGATAGCTGAAGGCAAGGGTGCCCGCCGCGAGGGGGATCTGAAGGAAGCCGGAGGCGAAGCGCGGACCCGACGAACAGGAAGCGGATAGAAGGCCGATCCAGCCTGGGTGACCCGGCACGATACGGGGAAGCCCGATAGCTGCTCAGAGGCGGATGGGTAGATCCGACGGGTAACGTGTGAAAGAGTCAAGGCTTACCCTGGGAGGTCTGCATCGCTGTCCCGGAAGGGACTACCCGGTCAGCAATGGCAGGGGAGGGCGGTGCAGAAGTCAGCAGAAGCCATAGTACCGCGTCGGGAAGAGCGGGAAGGGCTGAACTTCTCGGTGCAGGGAGATCAACAGACCGGACGACTCGAATGGGCGTGGAGCAGCAGCAAGGCACGGAGGACCAGCTTTCTCTGTTCGCAGGGGAGGCGGCGTCCGTGCGCTCCTTCGCAGGTGGAAAGGCCGGAAGCCGATCTGCGGCGACAGGAGAGCGGCAAGCGTCCGCGGCGTCGGAGGGGAATCGAGCCCTGGTGACAGACGCGTTGATGGAGCAGGTGTGTGAGCGGGAGAACCTGAACCGGGCCTACAAGAAGGTGAAGTCGAACCGGGGAGCGCCGGGCGTGGACGGCATGAGCGTCGACGAACTGCTGCCCTGGCTCAAGGCTCATGGGGAGGAAGTCGTCCGAGGTCTGCTGGAGGGAAGCCACCGGCCCCAGGCCGTTCGAGGGATCGAGATCCCGAAGCCCGGTGGCGGGATGCGGCAGTTGGGCATTCCCACGGTGGTGGACCGGCTGGTCCAGCAGGCCATCCTCCAGGTACTCAACCCGCTGTTCGATCCTACCTTTTCGGAGTCGAGCTACGGTTTCCGGCCCGGTCGCAGCGCTCACCAGGCGCTGAGGAAGGCGCAGGAGTACGTAGCCGAGGGGCGCACCATCGTTGTGGACGTAGACCTGGAGAAGTTCTTCGACCGGGTAGACCACGACGTACTGATGAGCCGCCTCGCACGACGCGTATCAGACAAACGGCTGCTGCGGATCGTCCGGCGCTTCCTGGAAGCAGGAATGCTGAAGCACGGCGCGTTTGTCGATCGCGACGAGGGGACGCCGCAGGGTGGACCGTTATCCCCTTTGCTTGGCAACCTGCTGCTGGATGAGCTGGACCAGGAGCTGGAGCGGCGGGGCCACCGATTCTGCCGGTACGCGGACGACTGCAACATCTACGTGCAGTCGCACGCGGCAGGCGAACGGGTGATGGCTTCCGTCACGCGCTTCCTCGAGGAGCGGCTCCGGCTGCGCGTGAACCCTGCCAAGAGCGCGGTGGCGCACGTGAGCGAACGCAAGTTCCTCGCGCACCGGCTGCTCCCGGGCGGCAGGCTCGGCATAGCACCGCAGAGCCTGAAGCGCGCCAAGGATCGGATCCGGGAGATCACGCGCCGTAACCGGGGCGTGAGCATCCGCCAGATGATCTCGGAACTGAACTCGTACCTGACGGGGTGGGTAACGTACTTCCGCTATGCCAGCGCGAAGACGCACCTGCAACGGCTGGACGAATGGATACGGAAGAAACTGCGCTGCATACGGTTGAAACAGCGCAAGCGGGGCCGCTCGATCACGAACTTCCTGGTAAGCCTCGGCGTGCCGCGCAAGCGCGCCCGAAGCCTGGGAGGGAGTGGACGAGGGTGGTGGCGCATGGCCGGAAGCCCCCAGGCCAACGAAGCCATGTGCCTGCAGTGGTTTGACGCCCTCGGGCTAACATCTGTCACCGCAAGGTATCTGAAGCTGCAACACTGAGAGGAATCGCCGGATACGGACCCGTACGTCCGGTGGTGTGGGGGGACGGGGGGCGCGAGCCCCCCTCCCACCCGATCTTGCTGCGGGGCCTTCAGACCTGCGCGTACATGTCCACGGGCGGGCAGCTGCACACCAGGTTGCGGTCGCCG
>DATAAL010000265.1:0-4686 GCA_036260145.1 Longimicrobiaceae bacterium
GTGGTGATCGCCGCCACCAACCGCCCGGAGGACCTGGACCCGGCGCTGAAGCGCCCGGGGCGCTTCGACCGGACGGTGACGGTGGGGCTCCCCACCGGCGACGGGCGCGAGGCCATCCTCCGGCTGCACGCCGGACGCCGCGGCATCCCCCTCCACGAGGAGGTGGACCTGGCGCGACTCGCCCGGCTGACCCCCGGCTCGAGCGGCGCCGAGCTGGCCAACCTCCTGAACGAGGCGGCGATCTTCGCCGCGCGCGCGGGGGAGTCGCAGGTCCGCTGGCAGCACGTGGAGGCGGCGCGTGACCGGATGCTCCTGGGGAAGGAGCGCGTGGGGTTCACCGCCCTGCAGCAGGAGTGGAACACCGTGGCGTTCCACGAGGCCGGGCACGCACTGGCCGGGGTGGTGTGCTGTCCGGAGGACGGACTGCACAAGGTCACCATCCAGCCGCGCGGCCAGGCGATGGGAGTGGCGTTCTTCTCCCCGGATTCCGACCGGCACCTGTACCGCCGCCGCTACCTGGAGGGGCAGATCGTCAAGGGACTTGCCGGCCGCGCGGCGGAAGAGCTGGTCTTCGGGCGCGACGCCATCACCAACGGCGCCCAGCACGACCTGGTGCAGGTCAACGGGATCGCCCGCAAGATGGTGTACCAGCTCGGTATGGGGGACGAGACCGGGCTCCTGATCCACGAGGGGCAGCCCGGCGCGCTGAGCGGGGAGGCGCAGGCCCGGATGGACCGGGAGGTGCGCGGACTGCTGGAGGCGCGCTACGAGGATGCGCTGGAGATCCTGCGGACCAACCGCGCCGCGCTGGACGCGCTGGCGCAGGCGCTCCTGGAGCGGGAGACGCTCGACGGCCCGGAGGCCGTGGGCATCCTGGAGGAGAACGGCCTCACCCGCTGCTGGGGCTCGTCGCCCGCGGACGGCGAGCGCTCCGCGGGGCGGAACGCGGTGGGCCGTCTTGCCGGAGTAGCACCGGACGCCTAGCTTCGGACGGCCGACCCGGCCCGAGCCATCGTCCGCCGCGCGGACGCGACAGGAGGGGTGCCGGCGGCGCCCCTCCTTGGTTTTTCCTGCGACCACCCCGGTCCGGATGCCGTACCGATTCCTTCGTCCCCTGCTCTTCGGCCTCCCGGCGGAGACCGTCCACACCCTGGCGACCGGGGTGCTGGACGCCACGCTGGGGTCGCGCGCGGCACGCGACGCCGCGCGCGCGGTGTTAGCGGCGAACGACCCGGCGCTCCGCGTCACCCGCTGGGGGATCACCTTCCCCAATCCGGTGGGGCTGGCGGCGGGGTACGACAAGTCGGGGGCGTACTTCAACGCCCTGGGCGCGCTGGGGTTCGGGTTCGTGGAGATCGGGACGGTGACCGCGCTGGCCCAGCCGGGGAATCCCCCGCCCCGCCTGTTCCGCCTCCCCCGGGACGAGGCGCTCCTGAACCGGCTGGGGTTCAACAGCCCGGGGGCGGAGGCGGTCGCGCGCCGGCTTCGCCATACTCCCATCGAGCCGGTGCTGGGGATCAACCTGGGGAAGAGCAGGGCCACCCCGCTGGAGGAGGCCGTCGGCGATTACCTGCGCAGTCTGGAGCTGCTGGAGCCCTTCGCCCGCTACCTGGTGGTCAACGTCAGCTCGCCCAACACCCCGGGGCTGAGGAGGCTCCAGGACGCCGGCCCCCTGCGGGAGCTCCTCCGCGCCCTGCGCTCGCGGGCCACGGAGCTGGCCGGCGCGCGCGCCGGGCCCCCGAAGCCGCTCCTCCTGAAGGTCGCGCCCGACCTCTCCGACGCCCAGGTGGTGGAGGTGGTGGGGATCGCGCGTGAGGAGGGGATCGCCGGGCTGGTCGCCACCAACACCACCGTGTCCCGGGAGGGGCTGCGCACGCCCCGCGCGCAGGTGCAGGCGCTGGGGGAGGGGGGGATCAGCGGGAGTCCGCTGCGGAAGCGGGCGCTGGAGGTGGTCTCGCTGGTGTGGAGGGAGACCGGGGGAACCCTGCCGGTCATCGGGGTGGGCGGGATCTTCGACGCGCGCGACGCCTGGGAACGGATCCGCGCCGGAGCGAGCCTGGTGCAGCTCTACACGGGGTTCGTGTACGGAGGCCCCGGCGTGGTCCGCGACATCAACCGCGGGCTCCTCCGCCTGCTACGCTATGAGGGGTTCCGCTCCCTGGAGGAGGCGGTGGGGAGCGCCCACCGGTGAGGCCGCAGCGAACGCGGGTCCGCTGACCGTGCTCCGCGCCGCCCGTTTCCTCCGGGGCTATCTGCGCCCTGCCTCGTGCCCGGTGCGGGAGGAGGAGCTGCACCTCCCCGTGGGGGCGTCCGAGGTCGAGGCGACGCTGTTCCTCCCCCGCGGCCGGCGGCGCTCGCCGGGGTGGGTGGTCCTGCACGGCGTTACCGTGCCGGGCCGGAGGCACGAGTCGCTCCTCCGCTTCGCGCGGGCGATGGCCACCTCGGGCGCCGCCGTCCTGGTCCCCGACGTCCCCGACTGGCGCGCGCTGCACGTCCGCTCCCGGACGGCGCGGGAGAGCCTGGTCGCGGCGACGGCGTACCTGGCGGAGCGCCCGGAGGTGCTCCCGGGGCGGATGGGGGCGGTGGGCTTCTCCTTCGGCGCCACGCACGCCCTGATCGCCGCCTCGCACCCGGAGCTTCGCGAGCGGCTCCACACGGTGGTCGGGTTCGGCGGGTACTGCGACCTCCGCAGGGCGATCCGCTGCATGACCACGGGGGAGCACGACTGGCAGGGGATCCGGTACCGCATCGAACCTGATCCGTACGGCCGGTGGATCCTGGCGGCGAACTACCTGACCGTGGTTCCGGGGCTGGAGGGGATGGGGGTGGTCGCCCGTGCGCTGCACGAGCTGGCGGCGGAGGCGGGGCGGAGGCGCACCTTCGCCTGGGAGGCGGAATACGACGCGCTCAAGGACGAGCTGCGACGGGGACTGAGCCCGGACGAGGAGGAGGTGTGGGAGCTGCTGGTCCCCGCGCAGGGGCAGGTCCCCGCCGACCTGGAGCGCGCCCGCGCGCTGGCGGACGCCCTGACCGACGCCGCGCTCTCCGTCGACCCCGCGCTCGATCCCCTCCCTGCTCTCCCCGGTCTCCGCGCCCGCATCGTCCTGGCGCACGGCGAGGCGGACCGCCTGATCCCCTTCACCGAGACGCTGCGGATGCACGCCGCCCTCCCGCCGGAGCTGGACGCCTCCGTGACCATCACCCGCCTCTTCGCCCACTCCACCGGGAACGCCGCAGTGCGCGCGGTGGAGTACGGGCGGGAGGGGCTGCGCTTCATGCGGCTCTTGCATCGCGCGCTCCGGACCTGAACGACGCGTCCGCCACCACGAACCTCCTGCTCCTCACGGGACGCACCGGGAGAGCGCACCGGACACCTGCGCCGCGAGGTCGCGGACGTGGGGCTCCCGGACCATGCTGAAATGGTCCCCTGGACACACCACCGTCTCCGCCCGCCCCCCGCCGAGCGCCTCCCACACCGCAGCCTCCGCCGCCGGCCTGCGCCGCTCCTCCGAGAAGACCACGAAGATGTCGGCCCCGCAGGGGCCGGGCCGGTACCGCCGCGCCGCCCGCACGTTGCTCCGGAAGACCTCCCAGAGGCGCTCGAAGCGAGCATATCCGAGGTCCGGGGGCACCGCGCCGGCCGCGTGTGCCGCTTCCCAGGCCCGGTGCAGCCGCCGCCCCGGCTCGCTCCGCAGGATCTCCTCGGCGGACAGGGTGATCCGGTCCAGGGGCACGCCCAGGTGCTCGGCGAAGCTCGCCAGCAGCTCCGGCTCCTCCGCCTCGTGGAGCGGGCGCTCCTCTCCCTCCTCCACGGTCGACGGATCCACCAGCACCAGCAGCTCCACCGCCTCCCCGGAGGCTTCCGCCTGCCGGGCCATCTCGTAGGCGACCAGCCCTCCCATCGACCATCCACCCAGCCGGTACGGCCCCTCCGGCTGCACCGCGCGGAGCTCCGCCAGGTAGTCGGCCGCCATCTCCTCGATGCGGGCGCGCGGGACCTCGTCCCCTTCCACGCCCCGGGCCTGGAGGCCGTAGAACGGCTGCTCCGCTCCCAGGTACCGGCTCAGCGCCTGGTAGCCGAGCACGTTCCCGCCCGCGGCGTGGACGAAGAAGAGCGGTCGCGCGGCGCCGGCCGGCTGGATGGGCACCAGCGGGGTAGAAACCCCAGGAGCTTCCCCGGCCCGCAGCGCTCCGGCCATCTGCTCCACGGTGGGCCCGGCGAACAGCGCCGCCACCGGGAGGCGGGTCCCGGTGAGCCGCTCCACCTGCGCGAGGAGCCGCACGGCCAGGAGGGAGTGTCCACCGAGGGCGAAGAAGTCGTCCCGCACGCCCACCGGGCGCACGCCCAGCACCTCCTCCCAGAGCTGCGCGAGCTGCAGCTCCAGGGTGTCGCGTGGTGTCACGTAGGCGTTCGCCACGAGATCGGTGCCCGGCACCGGAAGCGCGCGGCGGTCCACTTTCCCGGTCCCCGTCAGCGGAAGCTCCTCCAGGAGCACGAAGGCGGAGGGGACCATGTACTCCGGGAGTCGGTCCTTCACTGCCGATCGCAGCTCCGCCACCGAAAGACCCCCTCCCTCCGCGACCACGTACGCCACGATCCGCCGGTCTCCCGGTACGTCCTCCCGCACCACCGCCACCCCCCGGCGCACGCGACCCTCCCGCTCCAGCGCCGCCTCGATCTCCCCC
>DATAAL010000266.1:0-10564 GCA_036260145.1 Longimicrobiaceae bacterium
TGGGTCCCCACCACCGCGGCCACCCGCCCGTCGAGGTACCGCTGCATCGCCTGCTTCTCGCTGGTGGCCTCGGCGTGGAAGTCCACCACGAACACGTCCGCCCTCCCCTTCATCTCCGCCAGGAGGGTGTCGGCGCAGCGGAACGGGTCGTCGATGGGGGGCATGAAGGTCCGCCCCTGGAGGTTCAGCACCCCCAGTCGCGCTCCGCCGACTTCCACCACGGTCGAGCCCTTCCCCGGGTTCCCAGGAGGGTAGTTGGCCGGGCGCAGCAGCCGGGGCTCGGTCTTCAGGACCGGTTCCAGCTCCTTGATCTTGTCCCAGACGCGGTTCCCGGTGGTGATCACGTCCACCCCCAGCTCCAGGAACTCCCGGACGATCTCCGGCGTGATCCCGAACCCGCCGGCCGCGTTCTCCCCGTTGAGCACCACGGCGTCCGAGCGCGTCCTGCTCTTCACCAAGCGCAGGAGCCCCTTGGCGACCTTGCGCCCGGGGCTCCCGATGACGTCGGCGACGAAGAGGATCCTCACGAGGTCCTCACCCCGGCGCGAGGCACCACCGCAGGCCCCCACCCGGCTCGCAGGCTCGCCACCCTCCCCCGCATGCAGGGGAGGGCAAGTTCCACGCTGACAGCCCTGCGGTCCCGCAGTTCGCCGTTGGCGGTTCCCGCCGTACCCGTAAAAAGATGTACGGAGGGAGACGCGCCACGGCGGTTTACGGCGTGGCTCCCTCCGTGGGCGGGGAGACTCGCGTGGTTTGCGAGGCTCACCGCCCCCGCGGAAGAGACCCGGGGCTGTTTCCGGGGCTCTGGAGCGGCCCCACCGCCAGAACCAGCAGAATCGAGAAAAGTCACCGCGCGAAGTCCACGGCCCGGGTCTCCCGGATCACCACCACCTTGATCTGCCCCGGGTATTGCAGCTCGCTCTCGATCCGCCGCGCCGTCTCCTCGCTCAGCCGGGTCATCTCCTCGTCCGACACCTTCTCCGGAGTCACCAGGATCCGGATCTCGCGCCCTGCCTGGATGGCGAAGCAACGCTCGACCCCCGGGAACGAGGTGGCGATCTCCTCCAGCTTCTCCAGCCGCTTCACGTACGTCTCGAACATCTCGCGGCGCGCGCCCGGGCGCGAACCGGAGATGGCATCCGCGGCGGTGACCAGGAAGGTTTCGGGGTACAGGTGCGGCTCCTCGTCGTGGTGCGCCTTGATGGCGTTCAGCACCTGGGGCGGCTCCCCGTACTTCTTGCACAGGTTCCAGCCGAGCTCGACGTGCGTCCCCTCGTGCTCGTGGGTCATCCCCTTCCCCACGTCGTGCAGGAGCCCCATCCGCTTGGCCATGGTGGCGTCGAAGCCCATCTCCGCCGCCATGTTCCCGGCGAGGATGGCGACCTCCTTGGAGTGCTGGAGCTGGTTCTGTCCGTACGAGGTACGGAACTTGAGCCGCCCCAGCACCTTGACGATCTCGGGATGGACGCCGTGGATCCCCAGCTCGTAGAGGATCTCCTCGGCGGCCTCGCGCATGGAGTTCTCCACCTCCTTGCGCGACTTGGCGACCACGTCGTCGATCCGCCCGGGGTGGATCCGCCCGTCGGCCACCAGCTTCTCCAGTGCCAGGCGCGCGGTCTCGCGGCGGATGGGGTCGAACCCGGAAAGCACGACCGCCTCCGGGGTGTCGTCGATGATGACGTCGATCCCGGTGGCCTGCTCGAAGGCGCGGATGTTCCGCCCCTCGCGCCCGATGATCCGCCCCTTCATCTCGTCGCTGGGGAGCGAGACGACGGAGACGGTGGTCTCGGCCGTGTGGTCCGCGGCGATGCGCTGGATGGCGAGGGAGATGATCTTCTTGGCCTCCCGCTCGGCGTCGCGGCGGGCCTCCTCCTTGATCTCGCGGACGCGCTGCGCGGCGGCAGCCCGGGCCTCCTCCTCGATGTCGTGCATCAGCTGCCGCTTGGCTTCTTCGGCCGTGAGCCCCGCGAGCGACTCCAGGCGGTGCTGCACCTCGCCCAGCCGCTCGGCGAGCTGCCGGTCGTGCGCCTCCACCGCCTGCTCATGCCGCACCAGCGCCTCGGCGCGCTTCTCCTGCGCCTGCACCTTCTCGTCCAGGAGGTGGAACTTGCGGTCGAGCGACTCCTCGCGCTCCTGGATGCGCCGCTCGGCGCGCTCCATCTCGTCGCGGCGGCGCGCCTCCTCCCGCTCCCACTCCTCCTTGGCCCGGAACGCCTCCTCCTTCCCCCTCAGGACCTCGGCCTTGCGGAGGCGCTCCGCCTCCTGCTCGGCCGTGGCGCGGATACGCGCCGCTTCCTCTTCGGCGGTGCCCCGGGCGCGCCGCAGCCGTGCCTGCTCCCCGGCCCGGCCCGTGACGAACCCGGCCGCCAGGGCGACCAGCGCCGCCAGGACGACGACTAGAATCTCCATGTTCTTCTATCCGGAGGCGGGCGGAGCCCGCAGCAGGTACAAAAAAGACGAGGTGGCAGAAGACCTCCCTGCCACCGCGCGAGTACGCCTGGAGGCTTCCCCTGCGTAGCGCGCGGGGGAGGAGCCGCATGAAAAACATAGGCAGGATCAGAGGGAACACGCAAGCCCCACGGTCACCCCTCCGTTCCACCCGCCGCGGCCTTCCGGGAGGGGGCGGGCGGTGTCCCTTCCACCGCGCGCTCCAGCGACTCGGCCAGGGAGGCGGCCCGGTGCTCCGCCTCCTCGCGGAGCCGGCGGATCTCTTCGCGGGCACGGAAGAGCTCGTCGGTGATGGAGAGCGCAGCCAGGATGGCGGCCCGGTGCGCCTCCAGCGTGCGGGCGCCGGGGAGCTCCCGCAGGGTGGTGTCCACGTGGGCGGCTACCGCGCGGGTGTACTCCGGCGGGGCGTCGGAGCGGAGGACGTGCTTCTCCCCCCCGATCTCCACCGTGACCGAGTGCCGGGCGCGCCGGGGGGTCACCGCCGCCCCTCCAGCACGGCGAGCCGCGCCAGGAGGGAGGCGACCCGCCGGCGCGCCTCGGTGATCCGGCTCAGGAGAAGGGCGTTCTCGGCGCGGAGGGCGCGGAGCTCGGCCCCGGTGGCGGAGGCGTCACCCCCCTCCCGGGAGACGGAGTCCAGCGCCGCCCTGAGGCGCGCCACCTCCGCCTCGGCCTCCAGGGCGCGGTCCCGCCAGCCGGCCAGGGCGGCGGCCGCGTGCTCCGCGGCGCGCTCCAGCCGCTCCCACCCGGCGTCGGCCGGGGGGGGCGGGGCGGGGTCAGCGGCGGCGGACACCCAGGCGCTCCCCAAGCGCCCCGAGGACCCGGTCCACCGAGGCGTCCACCTCAGCGTCGGTCAGGGTCCGGTCCGCTCCCCGGAAACGCAGCCGCCACGCCACGCTCCGCGTCCCCTCCGGGATCCCCTTCCCGGCGTACAGGTCAAAGGGGTACACGGACTCCAGGAGCGGCCCTGCGCTCTCCCGGATGACCGCCTCCACCTCCGCCGCGGTGACGGCGTTCGGGGTGAGGAGCGCCAGGTCCCGGTCGCTCGCCGGGTGCTCCGGGAGCGGGCGGTAGGCGGCGGCTTCCCCTGCCCGGACCAGGACCCGCATCTCCAGCGCCCACACCTCGCCCGCCCAGGCGGGTGCGTCCACGGCGGCGGGGGCCACCCGCCCCCCTCCGCCGACCTCCGTCCCGTCCACCCGCAGGCGGAACGCCTCCCCGGGGACGATTCCGCCGGGGACGATCCCGGGGGCGGCGATCTCCAGCCCGCCGCCGAGCTCCTCCGCCAGCTCCTCCAGCATCCCCTTCAGGTCCCACACCTCCCAGGCGCCCGCATCCCCGCTCCAGTGCGGCGGGCGGCGGGCGCCGGTGAAGACTGCACCCACCCGGGTCTCCTCGGGGGGGACCCCTCCGTCGGGGGCGGGGGCGAACACGGTACCGATCTCGAAGAGGCGCACGTCGCGCACTCCGTGCGCCCAGTTGTGCTCCAGCCGGCGCAGGAGGCCGGGGAGCACGGCGTCGCGCAGCGAGCCCTCCTCGGCCGAGAGCGGGTTGAGGACCGGCACCCTCCCCTCCGCCGCGGGCGCGAACCCGGTGGTGCGCGCCTCCAGGAACCCCCGGCGCACGAAGAAGTCGCGCAGCCGCCGCTCCGCCGCGACCTGGGGGCTCTCCGGCACGGACGACGGACGGAAGGGGAGGAGCTCCTCCGGGAAGGAATCGTACCCGCGGCGCCGGGCGATCTCCTCCACCAGGTCGATCTCCCCGGCCACGTCGGGCCGGAAGCCGGGGACGGAGACCCGGAGCGGGATCGAGGACTCGTCCACATCGAAGCCGATGGCCCGCAGCAGACCGGCGATCTCGGGTACCGGCAGATCCACGCCCAGGACCTGCCTCACCCGGAAGGGGCGCAGCTCGACCACCGGGCGGGCGAACGGGACCGGGCTCACGTCCAGCGCCTCCGCGTCGGCCGTTCCCCCGGCGACGGCAACGATCAGTTGGACCACGCGCTCCAGGGCGCGCGGCAGCCCCTCCGGGTCCACCCCGCGCTCGAAGCGGTACGAGGCGTCCGTCGAGAGCCCCAGCCCCCACGCCGTGCGGCGGACGGCCTGCGGATCGAAGCGCGCGCACTCGATCAGGACGTCCGCCGTCCCTTCGGACACCTCGCTGTTCTCCCCCCCCATGACCCCGGCGAGCGCCACCACCCGCTCCGCGTCCGCGATCACCAGCGAGCCGGCCGGCAGCTCCCGGTCCACCCCGTCCAGAGTGCGCAGCGTCTCCCCCGCACCCGCCCTGCGGACGCGGATCTCCGGGCCGCAGACCCGGGCCAGGTCGAAGGCGTGGATCGGCTGGCCCAGCTCGAACAGGACGTAGTTGGTGGCGTCCACCACGTTGTTGATGGGCCGCACGCCCACGGCGCGCAGCCGCGTCGCCAGCCACTCCGGCGAGGCACGGACGCGCACCCCGCGGACCACGGCCGCCGTGTACCGCGGGCACCCCTCCAGGTCCTCGATGCGGACCCGCACCCCGCCGACCTCCCCGTCCCGCTCGACGCGGCGGATCGTGACGGGCGACTCCGGCGCGTTGGGGAACTCCGGGAGCCGCACGCCCGCGGCGCCGCCGGGCGCCACTTCGCGCGCCACGCCCAGGTGCGAGAGCATCTCGGGGCGGTTGGGGGTGATGTCCAGGACGAAGCGCACGTCGTCCAGCCCCAGGGCGGGCACCAGAGGGGTCCCCGGCTCCCACTCCCCGGCAAGGGTCATCAGCCCGGTGTGGTCGCGCCCCAGCCCCAGCTCCCGGGCGGAGCAGAGCATACCCTCGGAGGCCTCCCCACGGAGCCTGGCCTTCCGGATCTCCACCCCTCCCGGCAGCGTGGCCCCGACGGGCGCGAACGGGTAGTACCGCCCCGCCTCCACGTTGGGAGCCCCACAGACCACCTGCACCGGCTCCCCCCCCGCGTTCACCGTGGTCACCCGCAACCGGTCGGCGTCGGGGTGCGGCCGGACCTCCTCCACCCGGGCGATCACCACGCCGCCGATCTCCGCCCCGAGGTCGATCACCTCGTCGGCGGGGGCGCCCAGGAGCGAGAGCCGGTGCGCCAGCTCCCGCGGAGGCTCCGTGAGCGAGGGGACCAGCGCCTGAAGCCAGCGATAAGAGACGTTCATCGACCGGGCGAAAGGAGTATGCCGTTAGCAGTCGAGCAGTTGCGAAAGCGATCGTGACCCGAAGGGCGGAGACCCGCCGGGGTGGTTTCCGGCGGGGCTCCGTTCGCACGGCACGGCTGTATCGTGCCGATGCGAATAGAGCGCGGTCCCGGCGCAGCCGGGATTCGCCCGAGCCCCATAAATCCGTCAGACGAACTGCTCCAGGAACCGCACGTCGCTCTCGTACAGGAGCCGGATGTCCCGGATCCCGAAGCGCAGCATGGCGATCCGCCCCGGCCCCATCCCGAACGCGTAGCCGGTGTAGCGCTCCGGGTCGTACCCGACCGCCCGGAACACGTTGGGGTGCACCATCCCGGAGCCCATGATCTCCATCCACCCCGTCCCCTTGCACGCGCTGCACCCGCTCCCCCCGCAGAGCAGGCACGACACGTCCACCTCGGCCGAAGGCTCGGTGAAGGGGAAGTACGAGGGACGGAAGCGCGTCCGCGCCCCCGGTCCGAAGAAGCGGCGCACGAACTCGGAGATGGTGGCCCTGAAGTCCACGAAGGTGATCCCCTCGTCCACCGCCAGCCCCTCGATCTGCTCGAAGGCCGGCGCGTGCGAGGCGTCGTACGGGTCGCGGCGGAACACCTTCCCGGGGACCACCACGCGCACCGGCGGAGCGAACCGCTCCATGATCCGTGCCTGCACCGGCGAGGTGTGGGTGCGCAGCAGGACCCCCTCGGAGAGGTACAGGGTGTCGTGCATGTCCGCCGCCGGGTGGTCGAGCGGGAAGTTGAGCCTGGTGAAGTTGTACTCCACCGTCTCCGCCTCCGGCCCCACCACGCGGGAGAACCCCAGCTCGCGGAAGATCTCGCAGATCTCGTCGATCACCTGCGTCACCGGATGCACCCCTCCGCGCCAGCCGCGCCGGCCGGGGAGGGTGAGGTCCACCCGGGGCCCCTCCTCCTCGGGGGGGGCGAGCGCGGCGGTCCGCTCGTCCAGGAGGGCGGAGAGCACCTCCTTGACCCGGTTCGCCTCCGCGCCCACGGCGGGGCGCTCCTCCGGGCTGAGGGCGCCCAGGCCCCGGAGGATGGCGGTGAGGCGCCCCTTCCGGCCGATGTAGTCCACGCGGATGGCCTCCAGGGCGTCCGCGCTCCCCGCCTCCCGGATGGCATGGGTCCCTTCCGCCTCCAGCTCCCGGAGCTGCCCGATCAGGTCCTGGCTCATCGTCGTCCCGTTGCGAAAGATCCGGCTCCGCGCCGGATCGTGGTTCGGGGTCGCCCGGCCCCTCCCCAATCTGGCACGCGGAGGTCCCCCCGGCTACCCCCGAAAGCGCGCAAAAAGCAGAGCGGCGCCGGGGCTGTGCCGCCCCGGCGCCGCGTGGTGCTGATAGAAGTGCTTCGCTCAGCCCAGCTTCGCCTTGGCGGCGGTGGCGAGCTGCTCGAAGGCGCCCGGATCGCGCACGGCGATGTCGGCGAGGTTCTTCCGGTCGATCTCGATCCCGGCGAGCTTGAGCCCGTTCATGAACCGGGAGTACGAGAGCTCGTGCTGGCGGGCCGCCGCGTTGATGCGGACGATCCACAGCCGGCGGAACTCGCGCTTGCGGTTCTTGCGGTCGCGGTACGAGTACCGCCAGGCGCGCTCCACGGCCTCCTTGGCGGTCTTGTACAGGTTCTTGCGCCGGCCGAAGTACCCCTTGGCCTGCTTGAGGATCTGGTTCTTACGCCGCAGGCGCGCGACGTTGTTCTTTACGCGAGGCATGGCCTACCTCCTCCAAACTGTGTAAAGGGTGAACGATGGAAAGAGCGACCGGCTGCTCAGGCGGAGAGCAGGCGCGTCATCCGCTTCTCGTCCCCCTTCGACACCATCCCCGCCTGGCGGAGGTTCCGCTTCCGCTTCGGGGACTTCTTGGTCAGGATGTGGCTGTGCATGGCGTGCCCCCGCTTCAGCTTGCCGCTGGCGGTCTTCTTGAAGCGCTTGGCGGCGCCACGGTGCGTCTTCATCTTCGGCATGGCACTTCTTCCTTTCGGTACGCCGTCGCTCGCGGGCGCGGCGGTCAGCTCTTGACGAGGGGGGCGAGCACCATGGTCATGCTCCGCCCCTCCATCTGCGGTTGGCTCTCCACCTTCGAGATGTCGGCGAGCAACCCCGACACCCTGTCCAGCACCTGCCTCCCCAGCTCGGGGTGCGCCATCTGCCGTCCCCGGAACATCATGGTCAGCTTGACCTTGTTCCCCTCTTCCAGGAACCGCCGTGCGTGCCGCGTCTTGAAATCGAAGTCGTGGTCCTCGATCCCGGGACGCATCTTCACTTCCTTGAGCTGCACGTGGTGCTGCTTCTTCCGCGCTTCGCGCGCCTTCCGCTGCTCCTCGTACTTGAACTTGCCGTAGTCCATGATGCGGCAGACCGGGGGACGGGCGAGGGGCGCCACCTCCACCAGGTCCAGACCCTGTTCCTCCGCGATCTCGAGAGCCCGCTCGATCGGGAGGATGCCCAGCTGCTCGCCATCGGTGCTGATCACGCGCACGGGGCTGATGCGGATCTGTCGGTTGACGCGCGTCTTCTCGTTTATGGCAGTTGCTCCGAAGGGGTGGAAACAAAAACGGACCTGAAAGGTTCAGGTCCGTTCACGCGCGACCCGCCGCCTCCCGGCATGGAGGGCGGGGCGCTGCACGGACCCGGCAGCATCGCGAGACGCGAGCCGAAGGGTGGGGGTCCCGCCGGACCCCACTTGCCCAAATTGGCCCGGCAATCTACCGAAATCCCGCCATACTGTCAAGCTCGGCGGGGCTACGCCTCGTCCAGCCCGGTGTCCAGCGATCGGCTGCGGATGCGCTCCTTCACCTGCGCCGCGAAGGCGGCGCGGTCCAGCACCACCTGCTTGCGCCCGGCGCCGCGGATGCGCACCGCCGTGGTCCCGGCCTCGGCCTCCCGCCCGCCGACCACCGCCATGTACGGCACCTTCTGCGTCTCGGCCTCGCGGATCCGGTAGTTGAGCGTCTCGTTGCGGTCGTCCAGCTCGGCGCGGACCCCCTCCGCCCGGAGCTGCTCCACCAGCTCGCGGGCGCTCGCCGCCTGGTCGTCGGAGATGGGGAGCACCACCACCTGCACCGGCGAGAGCCAGACCGGGAAGGCACCCGCGAAGTGCTCGATCAGGATGGCGATGAAGCGCTCGAACGAGCCGCTCACCGCCCGGTGGATCACCACCGGCCGGTGCTCGGCGTTGTCCTCACCCACGTAGGTGAGGTCGAAGCGCTCGGGCGCCGCGTAGTCGAGCTGGATGGTGCCGAGCTGCCAGGCGCGGCCGATGGAGTCGGTGACGTCGAAGTCGATCTTGGGACCGTAGAAGGCGCCGTCGCCGGGCTTCAGCTCGTACGGCATCCCCGTGGCCTCCAGTGCCGACCGGAGCGCGGCCTCGGCGCGGTCCCACATCTCGTCGGTCCCGATCCGCTGCTCCGGCCGCGTGGCGAACTTGACCGTCGCGTCCAGCCCGAAGGCGCGGTAGTAGCCCAGGATGAAGTTCATCAGGAAGCGCACCTCCTCCGCGATCTGGTCCTCGCGGAGGTATACGTGGCAGTCGTCCTGCTGGAACTGCCGCACCCGCGTGAGCCCGGAGAGCGCGCCGGAGAGCTCGTTGCGGTGCAGCACGTCGAAGGTGACGTAGCGCAGCGGCAGCTCGCGGTACGAGTGGCGCTCGGACGCGAAGTACAGGTGGTGCGAGGGGCAGTTCATGGGCTTGAGCGACATGTCGTGCTCGCCCGTCTCGGAGTTGAGCACCAGGAACATGTTCTCCCGGTACTTCCCCCAGTGCCCGGACTGCTCCCAGAGCGTCTTGGTGTAGAGGAGCGGCGTCCGGATCTCCAGGAACGACTCGCGCTGCCGCTCCTGCACGAAGCCCAGCAGCGTGTTGTAGAGCGTGGTCCCGCGCGGCGTCCAGAAGGCCGCCCCGGGGGAGACGGGGTGGAACTGGAACAGGTCCAGCTCGCGGCCCAGCTTGCGGTGGTCGCGCCTGCGGGCCTCTTCCAGGCGGTGGACATACGCCTCCAGGTCCTTCTGGCTGAACCACGCCGTGCCGTAGATGCGCTGCAGTGTCTGCCGACGGCTGTCGCCGCGCCAGTACGCCCCCGCCGTGTTCAGGAGCTTGAAGTGCTGGAGCCGCCCCGTGCTGGGGACGTGCGGCCCGCGGCACAGGTCCAGGAAGGGCCCGTTGCGGTAGACGGAGATCATCTCGTCGTCGCCGAGCTCCTCCAGGCGCTCCAGCTTGAGAGGGTCGTCCGCGAACAGCTCGCGGGCCTCCTCCTTGCTGACCACGCGGCGCTCGAACGGGTCGTCGGCGCGGGCGACCTCCTGCATCTCGTGCTCGATCGTCTCCAGCTCCTCGGGGGTGAACGGCCGGTCCACCTCGAAGTCGTAGTAGAACCCGTCCTCGATGGCCGGGCCGAAGCCGATCTTCGCTTCCGGGCGCACCCGGCGCACCGCGGTGGCCAGGACGTGGGCGGCGGAGTGCCGGAGCACCTCCAGCGCGTCGGGGCTCCGCTCGGTGACGATCTCCACCCGGGCGTCCTGGTCGATGGGGCGGGCCAGGTCCACCACCTGGCCGTCGATCTTCCCGGCGAGCGCGGCCCTGGCGAGGCCGGGGCCGATGGACCGCGCCAGCTCCGCCACCGTCGTCCCGGGTGCCACCTCGCGCACGGAGCCGTCGGGGAGCGTCACGCGGATCTGTTCTCGTTCGGCTGCAAGCGTCATGGTCGTATCACGTTCGGCGCCGCGTCAGCGCGGCGCGTACAGGAAGAACAGGATGATCCCCGCGAGCACCAGCACCGCGAGGACGGCCCAGGGCCAGAGGGGCGGACTCGCTTCCCGCTCGTCGTTCCGGTCGGACATGCGCTCTCCGCCTTCGTCTTCGGATCGGGTCCGGGGCTCCCCTCGCCGACGCGGGTGGGGTCGGATCACGGGGCATGAAAAAGGGCCTCCGT
>DATAAL010000267.1:0-1540 GCA_036260145.1 Longimicrobiaceae bacterium
ACTCCGGAAGCAGTCGCCCTCGTGCACCGGGGCGAGGAGATCACCTACGCGGAGCTGGAGGAGCGGGCGAACCGGCTGGCGCACCGGCTGCGCCGCCGGGGAGTGGGCCCGGAGGTGCGGGTGGGGATCTGCCTGGAGCGCACACCCGAGCTGGTGGTCTCCCTGCTGGGAGTGCTCAAGGCCGGAGGCGCCTACGTCCCGCTGGACCCTGCCTACCCGCGGGAGCGCCTCGGCTACATGGTGGAGGATGCCCACGTGCGGCTGGTCCTGACCACCTCCGCACTCGCCGCTGCGCTGCCCGAGCCGGTGGAGGCGCTCCCGCTGGATGCCCTGCGGGCGCAGATCCAGGCAGAGCCCGACACACCTCCGGAGAGCGGAGTCCTCCCGGAGAACCTCTCGCACGTGATCTTCACCTCCGGCTCCACCGGCAGGCCCAAGGGCGTGATGATCCGCCACGGCAGCACGGTCGTCCTCCTGCACTGGCTCAGGGAGACCGTCGGCGACGCGGAGAGAGCCTCCGTGCTCTTCTCCACCTCGATCAACTTCGACGTCTCGGTGGCCGAGCTCTTCGGTACCCTCTGCTGGGGCGGTACGCTCCACCTGGTGGACAACGCCCTGGAGCTGGCGAACGTGGAGGCGCCCATCGTCTACGCCAGCATGGTGCCCACTGCCGCGGCGGAGCTGCTGCGCACCGGCGGCATCGCGCCGAGCGTGCGGACCCTCTTTCTGGGCGGGGAGCCCCTGCCGAATGCACTGGCCCAGGCGCTCTACGCCCTGGGCACCCTGGAGAGGGTGGGGAACCTGTACGGCCCCACCGAGGACACCACCTACTCCACCTTCTCCCTGGTCGAGAAGGGGGCCGAGCAGGTCTTCGTCGGCCGCCCCATCGCCCACACACAGGCCTACGTGCTGGACGAGGAGCTCCAGCCGGTGCCGGTCGGGGTGGTCGGGGAGCTCTACCTGGCGGGCGACGGGCTGGCGCGCGGCTATGCGGCCCGGCCGGAGCTGACGGCCGAGCGCTGGCTGCCGAGCCCCTTCGGGCCGCCGGGGTCGCGGATGTACCGGGTGCGGGACCGGGTGCGCTGGCGGACCTCGGGAGAGCTGGAGTACGTCGGGAGGACGGACTTCCAGGTGAAGGTGCGGGGGCACCGGATCGAGCTGGGGGAGATCGAGAGCGGGCTGCTGCGGCACCCGCTGGTGCGCGAGGCCGTGGCCGTGGTGCGGGAGGACGCGCCCGGGGCTGCACGCCTGGTGGCGTACCTGGTCCCCGCACGGGACGGGGCGGCTCCCACTACCGCGGAGCTGCGGGAGCACCTGCGGGAGCGGCTCCCCGAGTACATGCTGCCGAGTGCGTTCGTGGTGCTGGAGGCGCTGCCGCTCACCCCGAACGGGAAGCTGGACCGGCGGGTGCTGCCCGCGCCGGAGGTCGGGTCGGAGGCGGCGTACGTGGCGCCGCGGACGCCGGTGGAGGAGGTACTGGCCGGGATCTGGAGCGAGCTGCTGGGCGTGGAGCGGATCGGCATCCACGACGACTTCTTCC
>DATAAL010000268.1:0-5115 GCA_036260145.1 Longimicrobiaceae bacterium
CGGCGGCGAAGGTGAACGTGGAGGCCAGGGCGAGGACGCCGAGGACGTAACGAATGGATCTCATGAGTGGTGCTCGTTCCATGCGTTCCCGGACGGGACGACTCCCCGGGGGGAGGTCCATCGATATACCGGCGGCGCGCCGCAAGACCCAGGCCCCACGGGGCCGCCCGTCCCGAAACCCAATGGCAAGTGGTTTGCTTACAAGCGGATCTGAGGGAACGAACGGTATCCTCGCAAACGGTGGGAGATGATGAATCCGGGCGAACGGACGTTCCGGGGCGACGACGGCAGGGAGTGGACGGCGACGCTGGAGGCGCCGGAGCTGCGGCTGGACGCACCCCCCGACCTGCAGAACACCGGGGCCATGCTCCCGGGGGAAGCGGTTCGGATCGTCTTCCGTTCGGGCGACGAGGTGTTGAGCGAGGAGTACACCGGCCTGTCGGCGGTGGAGGACCTCTCGGACGACGACCTGCGGGACTGGCTCGCGGCGGCGGCGCGGGGGAAGGGGCTGTGAGCCCCGCGCGCCCCGGATCCGCTCCCGCTTCACGGAGGGCATCATGGCAAAGTACATCTGTCCCGCGTGCAGGAAGCGGATCCCCGAGGACCGGCGGTGCGTCCGCTGCGGGTGGCGGTGCGGGGACGCGGAGCCCGCGCAACGCGTCCCCACGCTGCGGTGGGTCCGGGTGGCGATGGTGATCGCGCTGATCCTGACGGTGGGGGCGCTGGGGGTGTACCGGAGCACCGGCGACTCGATCGCGGACTGGTACGCGGAGTTCGCGCTGCGCCACCTCCCCGCGCAGTTCTCGACCTTCGCCCCGGCGGAGACCCCGTCCGGGGCCTTCCACCACTGCATCAGCCGGGTGGTGAAGCAGGTGAGCGACGGCTCCACGGTGGAGACCTTCCCGGCCTACTCGGTGAGCAACACCGTGACGCTCGGGGGAGGGAGGTACAGCGTGCAGTCGGTGCTGGAGGGGGTGCGACTGGACGGGGTGGCGGTGCGCCGGTCGTTCACCTGCGTGGTCCGCTTCGACCGGGGGCGCTGGGTCATGGAGAGCCTGACGGTGGAGTAGGGCGCGGAGGAGCAGGGAGAGGTCCAGGGCCGGAGGCGGATCCCCGGGGATCCGCCTCCGGCCTTTTCACGCTCTTCCGTCGTCGGGGCGCCCGCTGCATCTTCTCGCCGACTGCTCCACCGGGAGGGTGTCATGGGTGCGCCGATGCTCACCGAGACCGAGATCCGCGAATACGCCGCACCCCAGGTGTTCCGGAGAGGCGAGGAGTACCACCGCCGCGGGGCCGTGGAGTCGCTCGTTCGCCGCGGCGACACGGTGCACGCCGAGGTGCAGGGGAGCGACTACGAGCCGTACCACGTGGCCGTGACCCTGAGCCCGGGCGAGGAGCCCGAGGCCACCTGTACCTGTCCGTACGAGTGGGGTGGGTGGTGCAAGCACATTGTCGCCCTCCTCCTGGCGGCCTGCCGTGTGGGGGAGATCGAGGAGCGGCCACCGGTGGAGGACCTCCTGGCGCCACTGGACCGCGACCGGCTCGCGGCGCTCCTCGCCCAGCTCGTCCGCCGCCGCCCGGAGCTGTACGACGAGGTGGCCGCGCTCGCCTCGCCGCCGGGATCGTCCTCTCCATCCGGGGCCGATGCCCGGGCCGTGCGCCGCCGGGTGCGCGCGGCCCTGCACGGCCTGGACGGGATGCGGGCGTCCGAGGCGTACTGGCAGGTCGGCGCCGTGGTCGGCGAGGTGCGGGGGATGATCAACGAGGCGATGTCCCGGATCCGCGGAGGCGACGCTCGGAACGGGCTCCTCGAGCTGGAGGTCATCACGGACGAGGCCGTGTCGAACCGCTGGGAGCTGGACGACTCCGACGGCGAGGTGAGCGATCTCCTCCACGAGCTGGGGCGGGCCTGGACCGATGCCGTCCTCGCCACCGGCCTGACCCCCGAGGAGTGCGGGGACTGGGGCGGAGAGCTCGACGTGTGGGAGGCCGAGATCGAGGACGACTTCGGACCCGTCTTCGAGGTGGCGCGCGAGGCCGCCGCCCAGGGGTGGGAGTATCCGCCCCTGGTGCGTGTGCTCCGCGGGGAGAGCGCCGGGCCGTCCTGGGAGGGGGAGGTCCCCCGGTTCGCCGGCGAGCTGGCGGACGCGAGGATCGACGTCCTGGAGCGGCAGGGGCGCCACGAGGAAGCGATGCGCCTGGCGCGCGCCGAGGGGCGAACCTTCCGGCTGGCGCAGCTCCTGGCCGCGGTGGGGCGCGTGGACGAGGCGGTGGAGCTGGGGATGGAGATGCTGGGAGCGGAAGAGGGTGCACCTTCTCCCACGGGGGACGGGGTTCTCCTCCCCCGGTGGGACATGGGGTTCGAGGGGCGCAACCGGGCCCCTCTCGCCGCCTGGGTCCGGGACCTGGCCGCGTCGCACGGCCTCAGCGCGCAGGCGCTCAGGGCGGCTCGGCTCGCGTGCCGCGAGGCACCGGGGGTGGAGTCGTACTCCCGGGTCGGGGAGCTGGCGGGGGAGCACTGGCCGGAAGTACGGGAGGAGCTGCTCGGGGAGCTGCTTGCGCGGAAGGAGTGGGCGCACCAGGGACTGATCGACGTGTTCCTGCACGAGGGGCTGCTCGACGACGCACTGGACGCCGTGAAGCGGAGCTGGGACTACGCGCTGATCGGGAGGGTAGTGGATGCCGCGGCGGAGGCCCGGCCGGAGCGCGTGATCCCGATCTGCAACGCCCAGGCGGATTCCATCATGGATGGTGGGCGGTCGAGCCACTACGACGCCGCGGTCCACTGGCTGGAGCGGGCGCGGCGTGCCTACCGCGCTGCGGGACGGGAGGAGGAGTGGAGACGCCGCCTGGAGGAGCTGATCGATCGGCACCGGAAGAAGCACAAGCTGCGCCCCATGCTGGAGGCGCTGCGGGGGGGGTAGGCAGACCCTCGTTTACAAAGTGTGGCGTAAGGCGTGCTCCCCCGTTATCCTGTCAGATAGGGTGCTTTACGTCACTCCATCCGTGTGGTCACATGCACACAGTCGAGAAGCGGGAGCGGGGGCGCGCGCCACGTCCGCACACCATCACGCCCACGCCCCCGGTGGAGGGGTGGGCGCGCGAGGTTGCGTCGCTGGAGGAGGCGGGGACGGAGCTGGCAGTGGTCTTCTGGAAGGTGCTGCGGAAGGTGCGCGCCTGGGCGGAGACGTCGCCGGAGGGGCGGGCGGGTCTGTTCGACCTCAACAAGCAGGACGCCCGCGAGCGCCTGGCGCTGGCGGGGGTGCAGGCTCCCGACCTGGTGGAGGCGCTCGGGACCTTCGCGCTGCTGGTGCGCGCGCCAGGGGTGATCGGGGCGAAGCAGCTTGCAGAGGCGTGCCACCAGGTGCACGAGTGGGCGGAGGAGCGCTCGCTGCTGAAGGTCGCCATGCTCTTCGCGGAGGCAGCGGCGCTGGCGGACCCCGAGGACCCCGCCCGCGCCAACGACGCCGGGAGGATGTGCCGCCGCGCGGCGCGCGACGAGCGCGCGGCGACGTGGTATCACCGCGGCTTCGGCCTGGGGGTGCGGACGAAGAGCCACCAGGAGACCATCCGGGCGCAGATCGGGTACGGGAACCTGATGAAGGACCTCGGCCAGCACGAGGAGGCGCGGCGCTACTTCGAGAAGGCCGCGCAGAGGGCGATCAATACCGGAAGGTTACGACAGGCCGGGGAGGCGCACCACGATCTGCTTGCCATCGCGGCGGAGGTCGGATCCTACAGCCAGGCGCTGAGGCACGTGCGGCGGGCGCTTGAACTGTATCCGACCCGCCATCCCCGGATTCCGTACCTGATGCACGACTTCGCCTTCGTGTTGATACGACGACACTATTTCAGCGCCGCCTTGACTGTACTGAGGCAGTTACTTCCGGTAATCCGGAGGCCTGAGGAGCAGCTACTCCTTTACGGCACCATCGCACGTGCAGCGGGAGGTGCTAGACAGCGGGATTGCCATGATGAGGCCGAGAGGAAGGCGCAGGAACTCATCGGTTTATACCAGGAGTATGCGCCCGCCGCATGGATCCATCTAGCAGAAGGTGCTCGCGCATTTGGTGAATGGCATCGAGCCGAAGAGTACGTAAGGATGGCCGCAGATATAGCTCGGGAACAGAAGAACACCCTCATCGAGCGGGACGCGCTACAGCTTGCACAAAAGATAGCCGAACGAGAACTCGCACCACATGAGGAGGAGCTACCGAATCAAGAACGCACTGAATCGCTGATCGCGCGGTTTGCCGCACGACTACGTAAATGGCTGGCCCCTAAGCAGCAGCCCGGAGCCAGCCGGAAGGGAAGCAACTGAATACTCAGTTGCCGGATCCGAAGGTGTAGCCACCTCGTTCCGTCGTACCACCTGTGACTATCGCATCCGTCGAAAAGGTGGTAGTTCCGTCAGCGATGCTGTCAGTGTGATTGCTCGATCCCGCAGTATGACCGCCATCGAAACGAGGCCCCTGCGGCGCGAGGAGCGAGGACTCGCCGCAGGCTGCTATACCGAGGCACAGCATGGAAGCCGCCAGGAGTGTCCAGTTCTTCTTCATGGGTCTGTCCTTGAGATGAAGGGGTGAGTGGAGAGGTGGCCACACTACACGTTACTCTCACCACACCCAACCCGCCAGCAATATCGAGTAAATCGAGCCGGTTCCCTCGAGTCCCCGGCGTGGTTGGTGCGACACGGCGCGCAATGAGGCTCCTCGTGGCCCTACTCCACGTACGTCTCGAAGAACCCCGGCAGCCGCCCCACCACCCGCCCCCGCTCCTCCACCGTCGCCGTCCCCCGCATCTGCACGAAGAATCGCCGCCCGAACGTCGCGCCGGTGTCGGTGACGTGCGCCGCCTGCACCTCGATCCCCACCCGCAGCCTCCGCCGCCGGTCCTCGAACTCCATCCGCCGCGGCACCCGCACCGCCCTGCCCTCCACCGCCGCCGCCTGCATCTCCGTGAAGCGGATCGGCCCGGGGCGGAACACCCCCCGCACCCCCCGCCCGTCCACCAGGTAGGCGAAGAGCCCCTCCGTCGCCGTGGAGTCCCCCCGCACCACCCCGTACAGGAGCGAGAGCGCGCTGTCCGACGCCGACCCCCACTCCCAGGTCACCC
>DATAAL010000269.1:0-2833 GCA_036260145.1 Longimicrobiaceae bacterium
CGCCCACTCGGCCGCGTCCAGCCCCGCTGGCCGGCGCCCCCCGTGCGTGAACACCTCCCACCCGGATCCGGACTCGACCGACTCCGATACGGCCCGGCGCGCGTCGATGGCCACCACCACGCACTGCGAGCCGAAGTGGTCCGCGGCCCGCGCCACCAGCTCCGGGTCCTCTATCGCCGCGGTGTTCACGGACACCTTGTCCGCCCCCGCGCCCAGGATGGCCTGGAAGTCTTCGATGGAGCGCACCCCGCCCCCCACCGTGAAGGGGATGAACACCGAGTCCGCGGTGCGCCGGATCATCTCCAGGGTGGCCGCGCGCCCCTCGTGCGAGGCGGTGATGTCCAGGAAGCACAGCTCGTCGGCGCGCTCGGCGTCGTAGCGCACGGCCTGCTCCACCGGGTCGCCGGCATCGCGGAGCCCCGCGAAGCGGATCCCCTTCACCACCCGCCCGTCCCTGACGTCCAGGCAGGGGATGATGCGCTTGGCTAGGGCCATGACAGCTCCCCCAGGCGGCGCAGCATCCCGTCCAGCAGCTCGCCGCGGTACACCCCCTCCACCGGTCCCCGGAGCAGGACGCTCCAGTCCTCGCGCACGGTAACGCGCAGCGTCCCGCCCGGCATCCGCACCTCCACCTCCCGCTCCGCCACCAGCCCCCGCCGCACCGCCGCCGCCGCCACCGCGCAGGCGCTGGAGCCGGAGGCGAGCGTCTCCCCCGCCCCGCGCTCCCACACCAGCGCCTCCACCACGCCGGGCCCGGCCACCCGCGCGAACTGCACGTTGGTCCCCCGCTCGAACGAGGGGTGCCGGGAGAGCTGCGGGGCGCGCCGGCACAGGTCCTCCGGGTCCAGCTCGTCCGCGAACACCACGCAGTGCGGGTTCCCCATGGAGAGCACGGCGGCCTCTACCCGGTCCCCAGCGTCCAGCTCCAGCACTTCCCCGTCCGAGTCGCGGTCGGGACCGGTCATCCCCGCCGCGGCGCTGCGGAACACGGCGGTCCCCATCTCCGCCTCCACGTCGAACACCCCCTCCGGGGAGGTCCCCAGGATCTGCAGGGTTACCGTCCCCCCAGGCGTCTCCACGGTGAACGGCTCCCCCACCCGCGCCACCCAGCGGTCGTACAGGTACGCGGCGAAGATCCGCTGCCCGTTGCCGCTCTTCTCCGCCTCGGAGCCGTCCGGGTTGAAGATCCGCACCCCGAACTGCGCCGTGTCCGAGGGGACCATCGCCAGGATCCCGTCCGAGCCCACGCCGGTGTGCCGGTCGCACAGGAGCCGCACCGCGGGCGGCGACAGCTCGAAGGGGAGATCGGCCATGCGGAGGGCGAGGTAGTCGTTCCCCAGCCCGTGGCCCTTGAAGAAGACGACCTTCGGCATGGTCTACAGATGTGAAAAATTTCCGAGGATGCGGAGCCCGTCCTCCTGGCTCTTCTCCGGGTGGAACTGGATCCCCCACACCTTCCCCCGCCCCACGATGGAGGCGAAGGGGACGTCGTAGGTGCAGTGCCCCAGCACCTCGTCCCCGGGGGCGTCCTGCACCGCGAAGCTGTGCACGTGGTAAAAGTAGCGCGGCTCCGGCCCCGCGATCCCGCGGAGCACCGGGTCCTCCTCCGCCCCGGGGGCGAACTCCACCGCGTTCCACCCCACGTGCGGGAGGGGGAGACGGGTGCGGATCCGCTCCGCGTGCCCGGGGAGGAGCCCCAGCCCCCGGACCCCGGGCGCCTCCTCGCTCCCCTCGAAGAGGAGCTGCATCCCCACGCAGATCCCCAGGAAGGGCCGGCCCGCGTCCACATGGCCCCGGACGGCGTCCGCCAGCCCGCTCTCCTCCAGCCGGGTCATGCACTGCCCGAAGTGACCCTGCCCGGGGAGGACCAGCCGGTCGGCGCGGGCCGCCTCGGCGGGGTCGGAGGTGAGGCGCACCTCCGCCCCCTCGTGCTCGAACGCCTTGACCACCGAGCGGAGGTTCCCCGCCCCGTAGTCCAGTACCGTGACACGCGGTCCGCTCACAGCGCCCCCTTGGTGGAGGGGACGCTCCCTTCGCGCCGGGGGTCGACCCGCGTCGCCGCATCCAGGGCGCGGGCGGCGGCCTTGAAGGTGGCCTCCACCACGTGGTGCGCGTTGTCGCCGCGGATCCCGTCCAGGTGCAGGGTGATCCGCGACTCCATGGCGAAGGCGCGCCAGAACTCGGCCGAGAGCGCCGCGTCGAACTCCCCGATCCGCGGCTGGTCCGCCGGCGTCGGCACGTCGAAGTGGAGGAAGGGGCGTCCGGAGACGTCCACCACCGCGCGCACCAGCGCCTCGTCCAGCGGGACCGTGGCATCTGCGTAGCGGACGATCCCCGCCTTGTCTCCCAGCGCGTCCAGGAACGCCCCGCCCAGCACGATCCCCACGTCCTCCACCGTGTGGTGCGCGTCGATGTGCAGGTCGCCCTCGCAGAGCACCGCCAGGTCGAAGATCCCGTGGCGCGCCAGGGCCTCCAGCATGTGGTCGAAGAAGCCGATCCCGGTGCGGACGTCTGCGGTCCCGCTCCCGTCCAGGTCGATGCGGACGGTGATCTCCGTTTCCCGCGTCTTGCGCGAGCGCTCCCCGGTGCGTGCCATGCCGTTCACTCCCCCGTCAGGATGGCGCGGAGCGCGCCCAGGAACTCCCCCGTCTCCTCCGGCGTCCCCGCGTTGACGCGTAGGCATCCTGCGAGCATCGGGTATTTGGACACGTCGCGCACCAGGATCCCGTGCTCCCGCAGGAGCCGGTCGAACACCTCCCGGTGCGTGGTCCCCCCCCGCTCCACCCGGAACAGGACGAAGTTGGCGCCGCTCGGGAAGGCACGGACCCCCGGG
>DATAAL010000270.1:0-11906 GCA_036260145.1 Longimicrobiaceae bacterium
GATGTTGTAAACGAGGTCGAGGCCCAGGATCGAGGCGGCACCGCCCAGGGCGAGCAGCCGGTAGGTCCGGATGTCCTTCGACGGCAGCTCGGATGCGTCCGTCGCCCTCAAGACGGGGGAGAGAAGGCTCACGCAGTGGAATGACCGGGAGAGTAGGCGCCGGGGAGTGGGATCCGTGTATCGCCCCGGGTACGGCGGGATCGGTACATCAACGGGTCCGAAGTGCGCCCTCGGAGGACGACCGCGGGTCCGCGGAACGGCAGTCAAGAGATTACTGTGGAAAAGATAGCCGCTGCGGCGCAGGGGGCAAGTGTTTCGTGCACCGGAGCATCGTGGCCGCGACTTTCCGGCATCATTTTCGCGGTGCCGGACCGGTGCAGGCGGAAACATCCGTGGGTCCCGGCAACTCGTCTCTGCCACACGTCCCGCACCACCCGGGACACGGCCGGAAGCCTATCCTCCGGCCGGGCAGCTCCCGCGTGACCGGTCCCGCACGGCGGCTTCCCTGGTCGTCCCCCGCAGCACAGAGGTATAGAGGTATGAGTGGCGCGCGGTTCCCCCTCGTGTCGGCGCTCCTGGCCGCCGTGTCCCTGTCCGCGGGGTGCATGAGCCCTCCGGACCAAGTCGAGGCCTCCTCCCTCGCACAGGCGTCGTCGTTCCTGTCCGAACCGCTTACGGTCGAGGCCGGCTCCCGGGGCCCGGTGGGTGCCCCGGAGCCTGCTCCGAAACCGCCGCCGCCGCGCGGGATGGCACCTCCCATCATCCGCGGGATCTACGTCCATGCGTACGCGGCCGGGTCACCGGAGCAGCGCGCACGGCTCCTGGCGCTGGCGGACAGCACGGAGATCAACACCTTCGTGGTGGACGTCAAGGACGACGACGGGATCCGGTACCGGAGCGCGGACCCGCTGGCCCGGGAGGTGTCGAAGGGGAGCATTCCGCTCCAGGACCTCAGGGCGGTGGTGGACATCCTGCGCGCCCACGGGATCCATCCCATCGCCCGGGTTGTGGTGTTCAAGGACCGCCACCTGGCGTCGGCCCGGCCGGACTGGGCGATCCGTACCCCTACCGGAGGGCTCTGGACCGACAAGGCGGGGAACCGGTGGATGAGCCCCTGGGACGAGCGGGTGTGGGACTACAACATCCGCGTCGCGGAGGAAGCGGCGCGCGCCGGTTTCCGTGAGATCCAGTTCGACTACGTGCGCTTCCCCGAGGCGTACCGCAGCCTGCCGCGGCAGGTGCACGCCCGGGAGCGGGGCGAGCGGACGGAGGCCATCGCCGGCTTCCTTTCCGAGGCGAGGCGGCGGCTGCACCCCCTGGGCGTCACCGTGACCGCCGACCTCTTCGGGCTGTCGATGAACGAGGCACGCGACGTGGGAATCGGGCAGCAGTGGGAGACCCTCTCCGCCATCGCCGACCACCTGCTCCCCATGGTGTACCCCTCGCACTACTTCCCGACGCACCTCCCGGGGATCCGGCGCCCGAACCGGATGCCGTACGAGACGGTGTTCACCTCGGTGGGGATGGGGGTGATCCGCAACCACCGCCTCCGGGAAGCGGGACGGGAACCGGCGCGGATCATCCCCTGGATCCAGGCGTTCAGCGCCCCCTGGGTGGACCGCAACTACCGCTACGGACCGGAGCAGGCGCGGGGGCAGACGCAGGCGGTATACGACCTGGGGCTGGAGGACTGGATCTTCTGGAACGCGGGCTCGAAGTACGACGCCATCGCAGCGGCGCTGGCGCGGGAGACGGTGCCGCGGGCGGGTCAGTTCGATCCCCCGGCGCGGCTGGTGAGGATGGTGGACCGGTTCGACCGGGAGGGGGCGGCGGAGGCGCGGGAGGCGATCTCATCCCTCAGCCGAAAGTAGACCGCTAACAAAGTGGACGAATCGGGGGGTCCTGACGTGGATAGCGTAGCTTGGATTGTGCCGAGCCGGTAGAAGGGGTTGCGAAGCCAACCTCCTCCCGGAGGAGAACCATGGATCCGTTCGCAGCGAAATCCAATATGAGCTTCTATGCCTTCCCGAGAGAGCACTGGAAGATGCTGCGGGCCAACAACCTGCTGGAGCGGCTCATGAAGGAGATCCACCGCCGCACCAAGGTGGCCGAGCAGTTCCCCCACGAGGAGAGTGCGCTGCTGCTGGTCACCGCCCGGCTGAAGCGCATTCACGAGAGCTGGGCCGAGCGGCGCTACCTCGACATGGCCCCGCTCGACGAGCTGGAACAGCGCGAATGGATCAGGCGGCCGCCTGATCCGAGCACCACAACCCCGACCCCGGACCGCTTTTACACACATGTCGTTGCGCTACCGTCCGCGCTGCTCGCCCGCCGGCGATCTTTCACTCGGACTCCTGCCCGTCGCTTTGATGGAAATTCTGGTGTGTTATTGGGGAGGCAATTACATTGGCACCGTTAGTATCCGGGTCGCTCGAGACCTACCATGGGTCGACCGCAGGCGGTACAAGGCGTTCTCTGTTCCCGCTCTTACCTTCGTCGTCGACACGTACGGGGAGGTGTACATGCGTCGAATGATGTGCAAGTCGAAAATTCACCGTGCTTTGTTGACCGGTGCGGACGTGAATTATGTCGGCAGCATTACGATCGACCGGGAGCTGATGGACGCCGCGGATCTCCTCGAGTTCGAAAAGGTCCAGGTCCTCAATGTGACCAACGGCGCCCGTTTCGAAACGTACGTCATCGAGGGGGCACGGGGGAGCGGTGTGCTCCAACTCAACGGCGCTGCCGCGCGCCTCGGTGTGGTGGGAGACCTCCTCATCGTGATCAGCTATGCAGAGTACGAGGAACTGGAGCTATCCGATGGCTTCAGTCCCAAAGTCGTGCTCGTGGATGAAAAGAACCGGATCCTCGATACGGGCCGGAGAATGCAGGACATCCCCCCGCTGGAGCACCTGACAGCCTGATCCGCCCCCGCGGAACTGGTCCCGGCGCTTCATTGCCGGACAAGCGGAGTCTCTAGCCTCGACTGCGGCTGGAATGAAAAACTTCCGATCCGATTCTGCCCGCCCCATCTCCAATCAAGACCCCTGCCCTGGCACCTTGCTGGGGCGCGAGCAAGGACTTTTGGCAGCATCCCTCCGCTCCCGGCCCGCTGCCGGGTACGGGGGGATGCGCCATTCTCGCCCGGACCGGCGTAGCGGCTCAGACGCACGGGCTCCATGAGTGGACCGGGCCTGGCCGGGCGCGTGGCCATCGTCACCGGAGCCACCTCGGGGATCGGTGAGGCGACGGTACGGCACCTCGTCGAGGGGGGCGCGCGGGTCGTCGCCAACGCGCGCCGGGAAGAGCGCCTGAGGGCGCTGGAGCGGGTGCACAATCATGGTGACGGGGTGCGCGTGGCCACGGTGGCCGGGGACGCGAGCCGGGACGAGGTGATCCAGGCTACGCTCGCCACGGCGGAGGCGGCCTTCGGGGCCACGGCGGACCTGGTGGTGGTGAACGCCGGGCGGGGGCTGACCGGCTCCGCGAGCTCCTCCGACCCGGGGGAGTGGGAGGCGATGGTCCGCGTCAACTTCCTCGGGTGCGTGCGGATGCTCCGGGCGGCGGGAGAGCGGATGCTGAGGCTGGCCGGGGAGGGGAACGGTACGCGGCCCCTGGACATCGTCGTCCTGGGCTCCTCCGTGGGCCGGCACATCTCTCCCTTCAGCTCGGTCTACGGCGCCACCAAGGCGGCGGTCGGCTCGATCGCCGAGGCCGCGCGGCGGGAGCTGGGACCGCGCGGGATCCGGGTCACCCTCGTCGAGCCCGGAATCGTCGCAAGCGAGTTCCAGCAGGTCGCCGGATACGACCGGGCGTGGTTCGATTCGTTCGCCGAGCGGATCGGCCCGGTCCTCACCCCCGACGACATCGCCCGGCTCATCGTGTTCGTGGCCGCCCAGCCGCCGCACGTACATATCAACGACGTGGTCATCCGGCCCACCCGGCAGGACTATCCATGACCCGTTTACGATCGCGCGAGGAGAATCATGCCACGGTCCCCCTCCCCGCCGGCTGTGACGCGCCCGGGTCCCTGCCGGCGGACGTCGTGTCCGTGCACCACCTCTTCGAATTGCAGGCGGAGCGTATGCCTCACCGGGTCGCGGTCGTCTCCGGGGAGGAGCGGCTGACGTACGGGGAGCTGAACCGGCGGGCGAACCACCTGGCGCGACTCCTCCGTGGCCGCTCGGTGAAGCCCGGCGCCCCGGTGGCGGTCTACATGGAGCGAACCGTCGATGCGGTCACCGCCTTCCTGGGCGCCCTCAAGGCGGGCGCCGCCTTCGTCCCCCTCGATCCCGACCTCCCGGAGCCGCGGCTCCTCGCGCAGCTTGCGGAGATCGGGGAGACGATCGTGCTGACGCAGCGCTCCCTGGCCCACCGCCTGGGGGCCGTCGCGATGAAGGTGGTGCGGGTGGACGGGGACCTCCTCCCCGATGGCGAGGCCGGCGACGATCCCCGCATCACGCTCCACGGCGAGGCCCCGGCCTACGTGGTCTTCACCTCGGGCTCGACGGGGGTCCCTAAGGGCGTGGTGATCCCCCACCGGAGCCTCACCAGCTACTCGCGCTCCGTGATCTCCCTCCTGGGACTCACGGAGGAGCCGCCGCTCAACTTTGGGGTGGTTACGAGCCTGGCGGCCGACCTGGGGTACACCTGCCTCTTCCCGGCGCTCGCCACCGGGGGCACGCTGCACCTGGTCCCCCCCCGCGTGGTGCGCGACGCGGAGCGCTTCGCGGCCTACGTCGAAGAGCACGGGATCGATGTCCTGAAGCTCACCCCCTCGTACCTGGGGGCCATCGCCGCGTGGGGCGACGTCTCGCGCGCGCTCCCGCGCCGCTACCTGGTGGTCGGGGGCGAGCCCTTCCCCTTCGCCCTCTGCGAGCGCGTCCTGGCCGCCGGCCCGCGCTGTGCCCTCTTCAATCACTACGGACCCGCGGAGACCACCGTGGGCGTGGCGTGCACCCTGGTCACCGACCTGCGGGAGTGGAGGGAGAGCGCGTCCAGCGTCCCCATCGGCCGGCCGATCGCCCACGCCTCCCTCTACCTGCTCGACGTGCGCCTCGATCCGGTGCCGGACGGCGCCCCGGGGGAGATCTACGTGGGGGGTGCGGGGGTCGGGAGCGGCTACCTGCGGCGCCCCGACCTCACCGCCGAGCGCTTCCTCCCCGACCCCTTCGGCGAGCCCGGCGCACGGATGTACCGCACCGGGGACCTGGGCCGGCGCCTCCCGGACGGAGCGCTGGAGTTCCTGGGCCGCATCGACCGCCAGACGAAGATCCGGGGCTTCCGCGTGGAGCCGGAGGAGGTGGAAGCCGTGCTCCGCACCCACCCGGGCGTCGCCGGGGCCGCCGTGACCGTCCGTGCCGCGGGGGACCGGCGCACCCTGGTGGCCCACGTGGTGCCGACGCCAGCGGGAGAAGTCGATGCCGGCGCGCTGAAGGCGTTCCTCCGCAGCGCGCTGCCGGAGTACATGATTCCCGGGGACATGGTGCTCCTGCAACGGATGCCGCTCACTCCCTCGGGGAAGGTGGACTACGCGGCGCTGCAGGAGGGTCCGGCTGCGGGCACGCCGGAGCCGGAGACAGAGCCCGACCCCGATCCCGTGGAGCGCATGCGGCAGGTCTGGCAGCTGCGACTCGGGGTGGCGCGGGTGGAGCTGGAGGACGACTTCTTCGCCCTGGGGGGCGACTCCATCGTGGCCATCGGGATCGCGGCGGAGCTGCGGCAACTCGGGATGGACGTGACCCCGCAGCACTTCTTCGACCGCCCCACCCTCGCGGAGCAGGTCCGCCACCTGGGATGGCTGGAGCCCGGGCCCGGCGCCCGGATGGAACGCGGCGGCCCCCTCCCGCTCACCCCGGTGCAGCGCTGGTTCTTCGAGCAGGGGCTCGCCGAGGCGCACCACTGGAACCAGGCCGTACTCCTGGAGGTGGAGCCGGGAGTGGAGCCGGGGCGTCTCGGGGCCGCTCTGGCCCGGCTGGTCCGCCGCCACGACGCGCTGCGCCTCTCCTTCCGGCCGAACGGAGCGGGGTGGGAGCAGGCCTACACCGCGGCCGAGGCGATCTCCCTGCGGTACGAGAGCCTGGCGGGGCTCCACCCGGAGGCGGTACGGCAGGCGATGGAGCGGGTGGCGGCCGGGGAGAACGCCGCACTCGACCTCGATCGCGCCCCGCTCCTTCGCGCGGTCCTCTTCGACTGCGGGTCGTCCCGGCCGGGACGGCTGCTCCTGGTCGCGCACCACCTGGTGGTGGACGGCGTCTCCTGGCGCATCCTGCTGGAGGAGCTGGAGCGGGAGTATCGGCGAGGAGCGGAGCATACCCCGGCGCCCGATCCCCCACCGGGGACCCCGTTCGGGGAGTGGACGGAGGTTCTGGCCTCCTATGCCGGCTCCGCCGAGGCGCTGGAGGAGGCGCCCTACTGGCGAACCGTCGAGCGGATCCCCTCCGGACACATCCCCGTGGACTACCCCGCGGGCGCCAACCTGGAGCGCTCCGCGGCGACCGTCTGGTGCGCGCTGAGCGCCGCCGAGACTGCCGCCCTCCTCCGGTGCTCCGCCGGGGAGGGGAGCGCCCCGCTCCCCGAGGTCCTCCTCGCCGCGCTCGTGCGGTCACTCGCCGCCTGGGGCGGGACTTCCGCGGTCACTCTGGACGTGGAGGGGCACGGGCGCGAGGAGCTGGTCCCGGGGGTGGACCTCACCCGGACCGTGGGTTGGTTCACCTCTCTCTTCCCCCTGGCGGTGGGGGGGGACGCGGAGGAGCCCTTCGCCGCAACGCTGGCGCGGGTGGGCAGGGCACTCCGGGCCGTCCCGCGGCGCGGGATCGGCTACGGAGTCCTCCGCTATCTCCGCCCCGACTCGGGTGTGTCCGGCGGGAGCCGGGAGATGGCTTTCAACTACCTGGGACGCTTCCAGGGGGACCCGCAGCGGTGGAGGCCGGCGCGGGAGGTCGTGGGGGGAGCCCGGGGACCTCGCGGTCGGCGGACGCACGTGCTCAAGCTCACCGGGCTCCTCCTCGACGACGCCCTCTGGCTCAACTGGTCCTTCAGCCGGGACCTCCACCGCCCCGCCACCGTGGAGCGGCTGGTCCGCGCCTATGCGGCGGAGCTGCGCGCCTTCCTGCGGGGCGCGCTGGGAGAGCGGGCCGGAGCGCTCCCCGCGCCCCGGATCGCGTACCGGGAGACCTCCGCGGACGGGCTCCCGCTGTCGGTGCCGGAGCTCCCGGTGGAGGAGCCTTGCGCCGGGAACGGACACGGCCCGGATTCCGGGGGTGAGGTGCTGCTCACCGGCGCCACCGGCTACCTGGGGATCTACCTCCTCCGGGAGCTCCTCGCCGCCGGCCGGACGCGGGTGAACTGCCTGGTGCGCGCCGCGAGCGTGTCGGAGGCGGAGGAGCGGCTGGCCGAGACGTGGCGGTGGTACTTCCCGGACGAGGAGCTGGGCGCCCACCGGGAGCGGGTCCGCGCCGTGACCGGGGACATCCGCGCGCCGGGGCTGGGGCTCGCCCCCGGGGTCCACCGGGAGCTGCTCGCGAGGGTGGAGACCGTCTTCCACTCGGCCGCGGATGTGCGCCTGATCGGGCGCGGCGAGGAGATCGCGGAGGCGAACGTGACCGGCACCCGGAACGTGCTCGAATTCGCCACCTCCGGCCGCCCCCGGGCCCTCCACCATGTCTCCACCCTGAGCGTCGCGGGGGTTCCGCCAGCGGGCGCGGTCGCCTGCTATGACGAGGAGTGCTTCGACGTGGGGCAGGATTTCCCCAACCCGTACGCGCGGAGCAAGTTCGAAGCGGAGCGGATGCTGCGCGACGCGATGGCCCGGGGCGCGAGGGTGGTGGTCTACCGCTCGGGGAACATCTCCGCGGACTCGCGCACGGGGCGCTTCCAGCGCAACGTCGACCGGAACCGGGTCTACCTGGCGCTGCGCTCCTGCATCCAGACGGGCGCCGCCCCGTACCTCCCCGACCTCGCGCTGGGGTTCTCTTACGTGGACACCGTGGCGCGGGCCTTGGTCGCCCTGAGCGGGTGCGACGGCGTGGAGGGGCGTACATTCCACCCCGAGAACACGCGCACGGTCTCCTTCTACGACCTGATACGATGCCTCCAGGCGTTCGGCTATCCGATCGTCCTCCTCGACCCCGCGGAGTACGTCCGGAGCATCGGCGCCGCGGCGCGGGACGAGCGCGAGCCGCTCTTCTCCCTGGGGAGTACCTGGGGACGCCCGGGGCAGGTCCACGGAGGGGACGAGTTCGTCTTCGGGTGCGCCCGTACCGAGGCCCTCCTGGAGAGGCTGGGAGTGGAGTTCCCGCGCCCGACCACGGCGTGGCTCCGCGCCGTAGTCCAGCACTGTATCAACGTGCGCTTCCTGCGCGCGCCCCTCTTCTGGGACCGGATCCGGCAGGTGCCGGACGTCCTGGGGCGCTCCCCCGGCGCCCCCGCAGCCAGCGAGATGTCATGAGCACGATCGCGGAACGTCTCGCCAGCCTCTCCCGGGAGAGGCGTGTCCTCCTCCTGCGCAGACTGCGCGAGGAGGGGATCGATCCGCTGCTCATCCCGCCGGCGCCGAGCCCACCGGAGGCCGACCGTTTCCCGCTCTCCTACGCACAGGAGCACCTCTGGCTCCTCCATCAGATGCTCCCGGAAGAGGACCGGGCGGCCTACAACCTGGCCGCTGCCGCGCGCCTACGGGGGAGGCTCGATCCGGGAGTGCTGGAGAGGAGTATGCGCGTCCTGGAGCAGCGGCACGACGCCCTGCGCACCGTCTTCGCCTACGAGGAGGGCCGTCCGCTCCAGGTGGTCCGCCCGGGGGCGCAGCTTCCCTGGGCGGTGGTGGAGGTGGAGGGAGCGGACCCGGAGGTGGAGCTGGAGCGCCACATCCGGGAGGAGACTGCCCGCGCCTTTGACCTGGCCGGCGGACCGCCCGCCCGGGCAACGCTCTTCCGCCTCTCACCCACCGACCACCTCCTCCTGGTCGTGATCCACCACATCGCGGCGGACGGATGGTCGATGGAGGTGATGATCCGGGAGGTCCCGGCGATCTACCGCGCCCTCGCCGAAGGACGCGATCCCGCGCTCCCGCCACTCCCGATCCGCTACGGCGACTACGCGAGATGGGAGCGCGCCGTCCTCGACGACACCCTCCTGGAGGACGCGCTCGCGTACTGGCGAGACGCCCTCCGCCCCCCGCTCCCCGTCTGCGACCTCCCCACGGACCGCCCCCGCCCCCCGCGGCGGAGCTACCGGGGCGAGGTGGAGCGCTTCACCCTCCCCGTCGGGCTCAGGGGCGCCCTCCTGGAGGTGGGACGGGAGCACTCGGCGACGCTCTTCATGGTGCTGCTCGCCGGGCTCGCGGCCCTCCTGCGGCGCTACACCGGGCAGGAGGACCTGGTCGTCGGCTCTCCGGTGGCCGGGAGGGAGCGGCCGGAGACGGAGGGGCTGATCGGGCACTTCCTGAACACCCTCGCCCTGCGAATCGACCTCTCTGGCGAACCCTCCTTCGCGGGGCTCCTCCACCGGGTCCGCGATACGACGCTCTCCGCGTTCGCGCGGCAGCACGTCCCCTTCACCCGGGTGGTGGAGGCGGTCCGGCCGGAGCGGGACCCGGGCCGGCCCACGCTCTTCCAGCTCCTCTTCGTCCTGCGCAGCGCCATGGCGGGCGAGATGGAGATCCCGGGGCTGGTCGTCACGCCCGTGGACGTCCACCCGGGCATCGCCACCTATGACCTCACCTTCAGCCTGCTGGAGGAGGGGGAGGATATCTCGGGTCTCGTCTCGTACAATGCGGACCTCTTCGACCCGGCGACGGTCCGCGCACTCCTCCGCCACTGGGAATGCCTCCTCCTCCACGCCGCCGCGGCTCCGCACGAGCCGGTGGCGCGGCTACGCATCGTGGATACGGCCGATACCCCCGCCGCCATCCCCTCGGAGCGGGGCGACCTGCGGATGGCGCACGGCGCCTTCGAGGCGCAGGCGGCCCGCGCCCCCGGCGCGGTGGCGGTGGTCTGTGGAGGGCGGCGCCTTACCTACGGGGAGCTGGACCGGGAGGCTGGCCGGCTCGCGTCCCGCCTCCGGGCGCTCGGGGTGGGGGCCGGGACACTCGTGGGCGTGCGGATGCAGCGCACCCCGGAGCTGGTGGCCGCCATCCTCGGCGTGCTCAAGGCGGGAGGGGCGTACGTCCCGCTCGACCCCGCCTACCCTGCGGCGCGCCTGGCCGAGATGGCGGCGCGGAGCCGCCTGGAGCTGGTGCTCAGCGACGAGCCGGTGGACCCCTCGGCGTTCGGTGGCGCGATGGTGCTCGTCCTCCCGGACGAGCCGGTGGCGACACCGGACGCCCCGGAGCCACCCCCGCCGGATCTCCCCGGCGACGCCCTCGCCTACGTCATCTTCACCTCGGGGTCGACCGGGATCCCCAAGGCGGTGGCGATGCCCCACGCCAGCGTCGCCCGCTACCTGGACTCCATCCAGTCCGCGCTGGGGGTCACCCCCGAGGACGCTTACCTGCACGTTGCCTCCTTCTCCTTCTCCTCATCGGTGCGGCAGCTCTTGGCGCCGCTCTCGCGCGGGGCCCGGGTCGTGCTGGCGACCCGCGAGGATACGGCGAGCGCGCACCGGCTCCTGGAGCTGGTCCGGACCGAGGGGGTGACGGTGCTGGACACCGTCCCTACCCTGCTGCGGCAGTGCGCCCAGGCGCTTCGCGAGGCCGACGCGGTCACCCGGGACCGCCTCCTCGACAACCGGCTTCGGCTGATCGTCTCCTCGGGGGAGATGCTCACCTGGGACGTCGTGCAGGGGTGGCCGGAGCGGATCCGCAACCGCGTCGTCATGCTGAACGTCTACGGGCAGACGGAGACAATCGGCGTGAGCTGCTACCCGGTTCCGCACTCCTCGGAGGAGCGCTCGGGACGGGTACCGGTCGGATCGCCGCTCGCCCACGTGCGGGTCCGCATACTCGACGCGCAGGGAGAGCCGATTCCCACCGGAGCGCCCGGGGTGCTCCACGTCGCGGGGCCCGGAGTGGCGGCGGGGTACCTGGAGGAGGGCGGGATCCGGCCCGTCCTCACCGTCCCCGACCCCTTCCTCCCGGGGGAGCGGCTGTATCCCACCGGAGACGTAGCCCGCCTCCGTTCGGACGGGACGCTGGAGATCGTGGGGCGCGCCGACCGCCAGGCGAAGGTGCGGGGGGTGCGCGTGGACCTGCACGAGGTGGAGGGCGTCCTCCTCCGCCACCCGCGCGTGCAGCGGGCGGTGGTGGTCGCGCGGGAGGAGGAGGGGAGGACGCGGCTGGTAGCGTACGTGGTGACAGCAGGCGACGTGGAGACACGGGAGCTCCGCGCCCGGGTGGCGGAGGCGCTCCCGGAGTACATGGCCCCTGGAGCCTTCGTCCGGCTCGACTCCCTCCCCACCTCGGCCAACGGGAAGCTCGACTACGCGCGCCTCCCGGCGGGGGGGCCGGAGCACGACGCGGACCCCCCCCCAGCGGGCTCGCTGGTCGAGCGGGTCCTCGCCCGCGTGTGGGGGGAGGTGCTGGGCATACCGGAAGTGGACCCCCATGACAACCTCTTCGAGGTGGGAGGCGATTCCATCGCGAGCATGGAGATCGCCTGGCGCCTCGGCCGGCTCGGGCTGGCCGTCACCCCGCGGGACCTCTTCCTGAAGCAGTCCGTGGTGGCGCTGGCCGCGCAGATGCGCGAGGAGATCGCAGCGCGCGCGGCTGCCCTTGAGAAAGCCGTGGACGGGAGGATGGCCCCGGACTGGACCCCGGCCCCGGGTGAGGAGCCCCCGGAGCGCGCCGCCATTGAGCTGGGGGCGCCGGAAGTGGAGCGCCTCTCCGCGGGGCTAGCGGCGCTGGGCGCGCGCGACCTGGGCGACGCCCTCCTGGCGCTGGTGGTACGGGCCTATGCGCGGGCCTCCGGCTC
>DATAAL010000271.1:0-3330 GCA_036260145.1 Longimicrobiaceae bacterium
GCCGACCTGGCGGCTCGGGTCGGCCAGGCGGTGCTCCTCACCTCACCGGACGACCGCGACACCCGGGAGGCGCTCCCCGCGAAGTGCGAGGTGCTCGCCACCCTCGCCCCGGAGAATCGGAGAGGGGGGGACGCGGCCCCGAAAGCCCGGGCGGGAGGGCCCGAACCGGTGGCTCCGCGGACGCCGGCCGGCCAGGGGTCCGCCGGACCCTCGCCCTCCCTCGTGCCGCTTCCCCCCCCCCCGGTGGACGAGCACCCGAGGGAGAACCACGCGCGCATGGTGGAGGCGGACGCCCTGCCGGCGCATCCCGGGGACGTGGTGGCCGTGTCCGGAGCCTCCGAGCCCGCGGCGCCGCAGGCGGCCGGGGCCCTACCCGCGTCGCTCCCGGAGTCTTCCCGGTACGCGGTTCCCCGGCTCCCCGCGTGGAAGGAGTGGGTGATCCGGCTGGTCGCGGTCATCACCCTCGTCTACGGCACGTACTACATCCTCTGGCGCTGGACCTCCACGCTGAACCTGGACGCGCTCTGGTTCTCCGTGCCGCTGGCGCTGGCCGAGAGCTGGGGGCTGCTGACCGCCTTCCTAATGGTCCACTCGGTGTGGCGGCTGCGGCACCGGCAGCCGGTCGCACCCCCTCCGGCGGTGAGCGTGGACGTGTTCATCACCGCGTACAACGAGCCGCTGGGGGTGATCCGCCGGACCGCGGTGGGAGCCCGCGCGATCCGCTACCCCCATCGCACCTACATCCTGGACGATGGGAAGCGCGACGAGGTCCGGGCCATGGCCGAGGAGCTGGGAGTCGGCTACCTGCGCCGCGAGGGGAACGAGCACGCCAAGGCGGGGAACCTGAACCACGCCCTCCGGCACACGGACGGGGAGTTCATCCTTCAGCTCGATGCGGACCACGTCCCCCTCCCCCACATCCTGGACCGGCTCCTCGGCTTCTTTGCCGAGGACCCCGAGCTGGCCTTCGTGCAGGCGCCGCAGGACTTCTACAACACCGACGGCTTCACCTACGACGTCGATGAGGCCAAGAAGCGGATGTGGGAGGAGCAGCGGCTCTTCTTCGCCGTGATCCAGCCGGGGAAGGACTCCGTGAACGGTGCCTTCTTCTGCGGCTCGTGCGCGGTGTTCCGCCGGGCGGCGCTGGAGAGCATCGGGGGGTTCTCCACGCACACCGTTACCGAGGACATCGAGACCTCCATCCTCCTTCACGCCCGGGGGTGGCGCTCCGCGTACTACGGCGAGAGCCTGGCGTACGGCCTGGCGGCGGGATCGGCCACCGCCTTCCACGTCCAGCATCTCCGCTGGGGCCAGGGGGCCATGCAGGTGCTGCGGCGGTTCAACCCGCTCACCCATCCCGGGCTCACCTTCGCGCAGCGGATCTCCTACTTCGCCTCCCTGACCGCATACGTGGGCGGAGTGCAGAAGCTGGTCTTCTACGCATCGCCCCTGGTCTTCTTCCTCACCGGCACGCTCCCGATCCAGGCGATCGACCGCGAGTTCCTGGGCCGCTTCCTCCCCTTCCTGGCGCTCTCGTTTCTGCTCACGGAGCTCCTCTCCCGGGGTACGGCGAGCACCTGGATCTCAGAGCGGTACCACATGGCGAAGTTCTGGACGTACACGCGGGCGGTGGCCTCCTTCTTCAGCCGGCGGACGTCCCGGTTCAACGTCACTCCCAAGGGGCCCGGGCACGTCCCCTTCGGGACCTACGCCCCGCACGTGGTGCTGATGGGGCTCACGCTGCTGGCGCTGGCGTGGGCTACCCTGGCTCATCGCTACGGGTGGATCGAGTACCGGGTTCCCGGGTGGTCATCGGCCGCGTTCCGGGCGAACTTCCTCTGGGCGGCGGTCAACTTCCTCCTGGCCGCCTCGGTGGTGGACCTCAGCCTCCGCGTCCGGCAGCAGCGTGGTGACCACCGGTTTCGAGACCGGTTCGCCCTCAACGTGCGGGTGAGCGGGTCCGGCAGGGACCCGGAGCAGTGGTGCCTCGCCCTCTCCGAGAACCTGAACCCCGGCGGGATCGGCTTCCGGATCAACCGCCCGCTGGCTCCCGGCTCGCGTATCCGGCTGACCCTCCCCCTGGTCACCGGCAGCTTCGAGGTGGGCGGGGTGGTGGTGCACACCCAGAGGCTGAAGGACCCGACGGTCCCGATGTTCCGGAGCGGGGTGCGGTTCGTCGATGTCCCCATCAGCGTGCGCGATGCGATCGAGCTTCACTGCACCCAGCACGCGGTCCCGCTCGAGCACGACCGGTACCGGAACACCCTCCGCGTCCGCTCCCGCAGGACCGGCTGGATGCGCGACGCCCGGAGCGAGCGCCGCAGGGTGGTCCGCCTTCCGGCGCGCGTGACGACGGAACGTGACACCCCGGGCGTGGAGCGGATGGCGCTTCTGGAGGATATCAGCGACGGGGGGGCGCGGCTGGTGATGGACGAGCCGGTGGCACCCGGCACGCTGCTCAGCTTCCACGTCCCGGGGACGACGATCCGGGGCCGTGGGCACGCGGTCTTCTCCCGCGCGACGGAGACCCCGCTCGGCGTCCGGTTCGCCATCGGCGTGCGGCAGATCAGGGAAGTTCAAACCCAACCCAAGACGGAGAAGAAGATGCGGATTCCCTTCGTGTTGAGGAGAGCGAGCGGGCTGCTGTGCCTGGCTGCCGTGCTCGGCGCCGTGGAGCGGGCGGAGGCGCAGATCCAGCCGGTGGTATACGGGGCGGCGGAGGTGGACACGGAGGACATGTCCATCTTTCTCCTGGGTGTGGCCCTGAATACCACCAACCCGGGGCTCGGACTGGTCATCGGGGTCACGGGGTACTCCCTCACCATCCCCACCGGGGTCGACGAGACGGGGCAGTACCTGGCGGTGCAGCCCTATATCGGTCCGCGCCTGAGCTGGGCGACCGGCGCGGTGCAGGCCACCGCCGGGTACCAGTTCCTGATGGACGAGGAGGACACCCCCGCCTTCGGCGCCCCCAGCGGCACCCGGGAAGGGCTGGTCACCGCCCTCCAGGGGAATTACTGGGGGACGGGGAACCGGACCGCCCTGGTGATCGCCAGCTACAACTGGGAGGCGGAATACTTCTGGGGGGAGGCGCAGGGGCTGCAGCGGCTCGGGGAGGGGCCCCTGCGTCTGGGCGCCGAGGTGATCGCGCAGAGCGGCGGCTCGGGGCCCGAGCCGGACTACCGGTCCATCCAGTTCGGCCCCGTGGTGGAGTACGAGTTCTCTCCGGCGTTCCGGCTGACCGGATCGGTCGGCGCGAAGAGCGACAACCGCCCGCAGTCGTCGGATTTCTTCCCCTACTTCCGGGCGACCTTCGTCCTGATCCCGTAG
>DATAAL010000272.1:0-29712 GCA_036260145.1 Longimicrobiaceae bacterium
CGCTGCGTCGGAGCGTATACGGCACGGTGTCCGGGGGGATCGCGGGGACGCCCGCGGCCGCCCGGGTGGTGGAGGACGCGGGGTACCGCGGCCCGCTGGCGGTGGTCCCCCAGTTCGGGGTGGACGCGGAGCGCTTCCGCCCCGATCCGGGGGCGCGGCGCCGGGCGCGCGAGCGCATGGGCATCGAGGACGCCGGGTTCCTGGTGGGCTTCGGCGGGCGGCTGGTCCCCGAGAAGGGGGTGGATCTGCTGGTGCGCGCCGTGGCCGATCTCCCGGACGTGGCGCTGGTGGTCGCGGGCGAGGGCCCGGAGCGCGGGCGACTGGTGTCCCTCGCCCGGGAGCTGGGCGCGGCGGAGCGGGTGCACTTCCGCGGCCAGGTGCCCTCCACCGAGATGCCGGTCTGGCTGAGCGCGCTGGACGCGCTGGCGCTCCCCTCGCTCGCCACCCGGAGCTGGGCCGAGCAGTTCGGGCGGATCCTGGTGGAGGCCATGGCGTGCGGCGTCCCGGTGGTGGCCTCCCGGTCCGGCGAGATCCCTTACGTGGTGGGGGACGAGGGGCTCCTGGTCCCCGAGGGCGACGTGGCCGCGCTCCGCGCCGCGCTGGAGCGGCTCGCCGCGGACAGCGACTTGCGCGGGCGCCTGGCGTGCTCCGGGCGCGAGCGGGTGCTGCGGCGCTTCACGCAGGCCCGCATCGCGGCGGACACGCTGGACTTCTACGGCCGGCTCCTGGCCGGGAGGGCGTCGTGAGGGTGACGGCATTTCCGCTTCGTCACTCCGGCGACACGATCCTCGCCACGGTCGCCGCCGCGGTGCTCGGCTGCGGAGCCGTGCTGGCGGCGATCGGCGCGATGAGCGGCAGCGCCGTCATGGCAGTCTCCGGCAGCCTCGCGGCCGGGGCCGCCCTGATGGTGCTACTCGTCGCCGGCTGGGTCGACGCGGTCCCGCTCCTGGTGCTTTCCCTGGCGGCTCCCGCTCCGTACAGCTCGGACAGCCTCCGGCTGGCGCCCGCGGCCATGGCCACGGCCGCCGTGGTGCTCGCGTGGATCCTCCAGCGTGGCGTGGACCGGCGCGCGGTGGAGATGGAGGCGGTGCCGACACGCGCGGCGGCTGGCCTGCTCGCGGCTCTGGTGCTGTCCGCGGTCTGTGCGCAACAACTCGGCCCCGCCGTCCGTGAGCTGATCAACTGGACTCTGCTCCTGGGGTTGTTGGTCGTCGTCGTGACGGAACTCAAACAGGCCCCGCGACGGACCGCGAAGCTCGCGCTGCTGATCGCGGCAGTGATGGGGGTGGCCGGTGCCCTGGCCGTGCTCCAGGGGATCCGCGTCCTGCCGGGTCGCTTCCTCTGGGGTGCCTCATTCTACCGGGCGACGCTCGGCTTCGGATGGCCCAACGAGCTTGGAATGTTCCTGGCCCTCGGACTTCCGTTCTCCATCCACGCGGTGGGAGTGATGCGGACGCGCCGCGCACGCACCCTCGCGAGCCTGGGGGTGGTCGCGAACGTCCTCGGCCTGGCAGCTACGTTCTCGCGCGGGAGCTGGACGGCGGTGTTGTTGGGCAGCCTGGTGCTTCTCTTCTGCAGGGAGCGACGCTTCGTGACGAGGGTGTGGATCGCGGCTCTCGTGGGGATCACGGCGATCGAGGCGGTCTCGGGCGGTGCGATCAGCGACCGATTCACCAACGCGCAGGGCGCGTGGGTGGTGGGTCAGCGTCTGTCGCTGATGCTCACGGGCATCCTCATGTTCCGCGCCCATCCGCTCGTCGGCGTCGGGCCCGGAGGCTTCGGCGCAAGCCTCGAAGAGTTCGGGCCACAGATCTTTGCACTGTGGGACTACATCGGATCCGCGCACAACCTCTACATCCACATGGCCGCCGAGACCGGTCTGATCGGACTCGTCGCGCTCCTCGTCTTCCTGGGGACGAGCCTGAGCGTGCTGTTCCGCGGCGCTCGAGAGACGGTCCGGACGAGCGTCGTTTCCGCCGAAGAGGTCAGCCTGAGGCGGGCGCTGCTCTGGTCCTTCGCCACTGCCTGCTTCGTAGGGTTGTTCGAGTGGACGTTCGCCCACGGAGTCGCCCAGTTGATCATCCTGATCACCGCGATGGGGTTCGCATTGGAGAGGGAGCGCGCGTGAGGACGCGGGACTGCGCCCCCACCCGGCGCTGCGCGCAAAACTCGCCCCCTATGTCCCCCGTTCCGGGGGAGGGGCAGGTCCACACTTCGACCCTCGCCCTCCACAATGTCGTGCTCCCCCTCTCCCAGCATTGGGAGAGGGGGCCAGGGGGTGAGGGCCCGCTCCCGACGCACGCCAGAGCCGAGGTACGCGAGGGACCGCGTGAGGGATGTGCACCCGGAGGGGCGAGACCCCGCGCGGTTTGCGGGGGCTCGCCGGAGTTAGGCACGGTGGTATCGTGCCTTACTCCGCGCCAGCCCGGCCCCCGCGCCAGCGGGGGACACGCCCAAACCCTGCCGTTCAAAAAAGCAGTCCAAAAGCCGTTCCTCCAGAGAAAGCCGGCCCCATGAGACTCGGCGTGAACGGGCGCTTCTACGCGGCGCGCGTGACCGGCGTCCAGCGGTTCGCGCTGGAGGTGGCGGGCCGCCTGCTGGCCGACGCGACGCTCTTCCTCCCGGCGGGCGCCCAGCCCCCGCGGGGCCTCCCCGGAAGCACCCGGGTGGTGCACGGCCGGCTGTCGGGGCACGCCTGGGAGCAGTTCGAGCTCCCCGGGCAGGTACGGCGGTCCGGGTGCGACACCGTGCTCCATATGGCGGGGACCGCGCCGCTCGCCGCCGCGGGGGACGTCCTGGTGGTCCACGACGTCCTCCCCCTCACCCACCCGCGCTGGTTCACCCGGGGCTTCCGGCTCTGGCGGAGCGCGGTGCTCCACCGGGCCGCGCCGCGGGCGGCGCGCGTGGTCACCGTCTCCGAGTGGGCTCGGCGGGAGATCGCCCGCACGCTCCCGGTGGCCCCGGAGCGGATCGTCGTCGCCCCGCAGGGGGTGGAGCCCTTCGACCGCCCCGCCTCGCCGGAGGAGGTGGCCGGGGTGAGGGCGCGGCGCAACCTCCCCGGGCCCTTCCTCCTGACCGTGGGCGCCGGGGACCCGCGCAAGAACCTGCCGTTCCTGGGCCGCGTCCTCCGGCGCTGGCGCGAGCGCGGAGCCGAGCCGCCGCCGCTGGCGGTGGTGGGGGATCCCTCGCCGCGCCTCTTCACCCCCGCGGAGGGGTGGCCCGCCGACGTGGACGTGCGCCTCCTGGGGCGCGTGGACGACGCCGAGCTGCGCGCTCTCTACACCGCGGCCACGGTCCTCTGCTTCCCATCCCGGGCGGAGGGGTTCGGGCGGCCGCCGCTGGAGGCGCTGGCGTGCGGGACCCCCGCGGTGGTAGCCGACTACGGGGCCGCCGCCGAGGTCCTGGGCGACGCCGCCCGCATCGTCCCGACGGATCCCGACGCCTGGGTGGACGCGCTGGTCCCGCTGGTGGAGGACGGAAGGCGCACCACGGCGGGCGCCGCGCTCACGGCGCGGTACCGGTGGGACGCGGCCGCGGAGACGATCCGCGCGGCGTGCGAGGCCGCGGGGGCCGAGCGCCGGAGCGGGGGGCGGTGATGCGCGTCGCCCTGGTGCACGACTGGCTCACCGGGATGCGCGGGGGGGAGCGCGTCCTGGAGGGGATGCTCGACCTCTTCCCCGGGGCCGAGATCTTCACCCTGCTCCACGTCCCCGGCTCGGTCTCGGGGAAGATCGAGGCGCGGCCGATCCACACCTCGGCGCTGGAGCAGGCCCCCTTCGCCCGCCGCCGCTACCGGGGCTACCTGCCGCTCTTCCCGCTGGCCGTGGAGTCGCTCCGCGTCCGGGGCTTCGACCTGGTGCTCTCCAGCAGCCACTGCGTGGCCAAGGCCGTCCGCACCGGCGGAGCGCCGCACCTCTGCTACTGCCACACCCCCATGCGCTACGTGTGGGACCAGTTCGACTCGTACTTCTCGGGCGGCTACCGGCGCCTCCTCCGCGGCCTGGCGGCGCCGGTGGCCGGGGCGCTCCGCCGCTGGGACGCAGCCACCAGCAGACGGGTGCACGCCTTCGTCGCCAACTCCTCCCACGTGCGGGACCGGATCCGCCGGAGCTACGGGCGAGACGCCGCGGTGGTCCACCCCCCGGTGGAGGTGGCGCGCTTCCGCCAGCCCCGGGCGCCGGAGGACTTCTACCTGGTGGTGAGCGCGCTCGTCCCCTACAAGCGCGTGGCGCTGGCGGTGCGCGCCTGCACCCTCCTGGGGCGCCGCCTGGTAGTCGCCGGGGATGGACCGGAGGCCGCGCGCCTCCGCAGGATCGCGGGGCCGACCGTCGCTTTCCTGGGCCGGGTCTCCGACGAGGAGGTGGCCGACCTCTACAGCCGCTGCCGGGCCCTCCTCTTCCCCGGCGTGGAGGACTTCGGGATCACGGCCGTGGAGGCGCAGGCCGCCGGTGCCCCGGTGGTTGCCCTGGCAGCCGGGGGCCTGCTGGAGACCGTGTCCGGGCCGCGGGTGGGCACGGCGGGCGAGGTCGTGCAGAGGCCGGACTCCGGCGAAGCCGCCTGCACGGGCGTGTTCTTCACCGAGCCCTCGGCCGAGGCGATGGCGGCCGCCCTGCTCCACCTGGAGCGGATGGAGTTCGACGAGGACGCGCTGCGCCGGAACGCGGAGCGGTTCGCGCCGCCCCACTTCCATGAGGGGATGCTGCGCGAGGTGGTGCGCCTGCTGACCCGGCAGGTGTGCGTTCCCGAGCCGGCCCGACAGCTCCTGTCGCAGGGGACGGTAGGGCCGACGGTGGTCGCGTGAAGGTGGCGCTGCTCGTCCCCGGCGGGGTGGACCGCTCCGGAACGCACCGGGTGATCCCCTGCCTGCTGTGGCTGATCGAGCGCCTGGCGGCGGCGGGGCACGACCTGCACGTCTTCGCGCACGCGCAGGAGCCCGAGCCCGGGAGCTGGCCCCTCCTGGGCGCCACCGTCCACAACGCCGGCCGGCGCCCTCGGCGCGCCCGCATGCTGGGACAGCTCCTGCGGGAGCACCGCCGCGCGCCCTTCGACGTGCTTCACGCCGTCTGGGCCGCCCCGGCCGGGACCGTGGCTGCCCTGGCGGGGCGCGCGCTGGGCGTCCCGGTGCTCCTCCACCTCACTGGCGGCGACCTGACCGACCTGCGCGAGATCGGCTTCGGTGCCCGCTCGCGCCGGCGGGGGCGGGCCCTGGTCCGGCTGGCCGTGGCGGGGGCGCGCCACGTCACGGTCCCGAGCAGGTTCGTGGCGGAGCAGGCGCGGGTCCTGCGGATCCGGGCGGAGCGGCTGCCGTACGGCGTCGCCCTGGACCGCTGGCCGCCGCGGGCCCCCCGGCCCCGGACCCCGGGGGAGCCGGCGCGCCTTCTGCACGTCGGCAGCCTGAACCGCGTCAAGGACCAGGGGACGCTCCTCCGGACCGCCGCCGCCCTGCGCGATGCAGGGAATCCTTTCCGGCTGGACGTGGTCGGGGAGGACACGCTCGGAGGCTCCGTGCAGCGGTACGCCGCGGAGCTGGGCCTCGGCGAGGCGGTGCGCTTCCACGGCTTCCTCCCGCACGGTGCGCTCCGGGAACGGGTGGAGCGCGCGGACCTCCTCCTGGTCACCTCCCGCCACGAGGCCGACCCCATCGTGCTGCTGGAGGCCGCCGTGGCGGGGGTGCCCACCGTCGGGACGACGGTCGGTCACCTGGCGGACTGGGCCCCGCAGGCGGCTGCCGCCGTGCCGGTCGGCGACGCCGCCGCGCTGGCCCGGGAGGTGAGCGCGCTCCTGGCGGACGAGGAGAGGCGCCTCCGGATGGCCGAGCGGGCACAGGAACTCGCCCTGCGGGAGGACGCGGACTTCACCGCCGGGCGTGTCCAGAGCCTGTACGCCGCCCTCGCCGCCCGCGCGCCGGCGTGGGCTCCGGCCGCCGCGCACTGATCCGTCCCGGCCGCCACGCCCCGCGGGCCCGATGTCGCGTTTCCGGGCAATCGGCCGGCGTCTGTCCCGTTCCGCTACACACCCCCTCACCCCTCCCATACCTCAAGCACTTACCCCACAATCGGTTGCACGGAAAACATCCCGGGAATGGGCGTTGCTCCTGCAGGGCAGTGTCACGGGATGATCGCGTCCTGGCTGCTCGCCCTGCGGAGGTCCCACCCATGCCTCGACCCCATCCCGCCATCTCCTGCTCCGGACCGGCCAGGCGCACCGGCCGATCCGTCGTCGACCCAGATCAGAGGCAGCTATGAACCAGCAAGTGGCAGTGGCAATCCACGGCGCTCGGGGGGAGCAGGGCGCGGGCCGGTGCGCCCCGGTGGAGGAGGTGCCTGCCGACGCCGGTTTCGCCGAGGAGGCGCTCCCGTACCTGGACTCGGTCTACCGGTTCGCGCTCCGCCTGACCCGGGGAGATGAGGCGGAGGCCGAGGACCTGGTCCAGGACACCTACCTGCGCGCGTACCGGGGGTGGAGCACCTACACCCGGGGGACACAGTGCCGCTCCTGGCTCTTCACCATCTGCCGCAACGTGGCGGTGCGCCGGGGCGAGGTGAAGTCGGCGCGGATGGAGCACCTGGCGACGGACCTGGGCGTGGACGACGTGGAGGCGCTGGCGAGCGTCGGGGTCCTGGACCGGGCGCAGTCGCAGGACCCCGAGGGCGACTTCTTCGACTCGCTGGTGGACGACGAGGTGCGCCGCGCCATCGACGGCCTCCCGAGGGAGTACCGCGACGCCGTGGTGCTGTGCGACCTGGAGGGGTTCGGCTACGGGGAGATCGCCGAGATGCTGGGGGTGGCGGGGGGGACCATCAAGAGCCGGATCCACCGGGGAAGACGCCTGCTCCAGCAGGTGCTGCACTCCTACGCCGTGGAGGTAGGATACCTGCGGCCGAGCAGGGTAGGGAACTGACAGCAGCAGCACCCGGGTCCGGGCATGTCCCCCGCGGGCGTGGGGGGTACGCCCAAGTCCGTCGTTTCAAGAAGCAGTTGAGCTGTACCTCACCGCTCGATCCCCAGCCTCCGCATCCGCCGGTACAGGTTCGCCCGGTCGGTCTGTAGCCGCCGCGCCGCCTCGGCCATGCTGCCGTCCGCCGCCTCCAGCGCGTGCAGCAGGAGGTGCCGCTCGTAGTCGTCCAGCCGGTCGGAGAGCGATCGCTGGTCGTCCTCCCGGTAGCCGGAGTCCGGGCCCGGCGCCGCGGCGGCCGCGGCCCCCGCCAGGAGCGCGCGGATCTCCGCCACCCCCACCTCGGAGCCGGCGTGCAGGATCGTCAGCCGCTCCACGATGTTCGCCAGCTCGCGGATGTTCCCCGGCCAGGAGTGCCGGGCTATCAGCTCCAGGGCCTGCGGGGTGATGCGCGGCGGACGGAGCCCCGTGCGTGCCCGGTTCCGGGCCAGGAAGTGCTCCACCAGGAGGGGGATGTCCTCCCGGCGCTCGCGGAGCGGGGGGAGGTGGATGGGGATGACGTGCAGGCGGAAGAACAGGTCCTCGCGGAACTTTCCGGCCGCCACCGCCGCCCGCAGGTCCCTGTTGGTAGCGGAGAGCACCCGCACGTCCACCGGGATCGGCTCGGTGCCGCCCACCCGCTCGATCTCCCCCGCCTCCAGGGCGCGCAGGAGCTTGGCCTGCGCCTCGGGGCTCAGGTCGCCGATCTCGTCCAGGAGGAGCGTCCCCCCGCTCGCCAGCTCGAACCGGCCGCGGCGGCGCTCGGTGGCCCCGGTGAACGCCCCGCGTTCGTGCCCGAACAGCTCCGACTCCACCAGGTCGCGGGGGATGGCGGCGCAGTTGACCCGGATGAAGGGGCCCCCCGCCCGCGGCGACTGGCGGTGGATGGCGCTCGCCACCAGCTCCTTTCCTGTCCCCGACTCCCCGGTGATCAGCACCCGGGCGCTGGTCCCCGCCACCCGGCCGACCAGCGCGCGCACCGCCTCGATCCGCTCGCTCCGCCCCACCATCTCCTCCCCCTCCCCCAGCTCCTCCCGCAGCGCCCGGTTGAGCTCCCTCGCCTTGCGCAGCTCCAGGGCGGAGCGGAGCGTCACCAGCACCGCCTCCGGCGAGAGCGGCTTCTCGATGAAGTGGAAGGCGCCGAGCTTGGTGGCGCGCACCGCGTCGGAGAGGGAGGCGCGCCCGCTCATCATCACCACGGGGAGGTCGGGGGCGGCCTGCTGCAGCCGGGGGAGGATGTCCAGCCCCGTCTCCTCGGGCATGTACAGGTCCATCAGCACCGCGTCCGGCTCCTCGGAGATCACCTCGGCCAGGGCGCCGCGGGCGGTCCCCGTCTCGCGGATGCGGAACCCCTCGGCGCGCAGCAGGCTCCCGAGCATCCGGCGGATGTTCGGCTCGTCGTCTACGATCAGGATGGTGGACATGGAGTCGGGGTTCCGGGCGGGGACGAGCACGCGCTCCGGAGACCGGGGCGCCGCATCCTGTTCTACTCGGGGGGGGCGGCACGGGTTTCACCCGGCGCGGGCGGCACACCCTCCCCGGCCCGGGCCGACGGGAGGAGGACCCGGAACTCCGCGCCCCCCTCGGGACGGTTCCGGGCGGCCACCTCCCCGCCGTGCGCCTGGACGGTCTGGCGGACCAGCGCCAGCCCCAGCCCGGTGCCGCGCGACTTGGTGGTGAAGTCCGGCTCCCAGATCCGCTCCATCTGCCCAGGAGGGATCCCGGGCCCGGTGTCGGCGATGCGCACCTCCACCCGGTCCCCCACCGACCGCGCCACCACCGTCACTGCCCCCGCCCCTCCCACCGCGTCGGCGGCGTTGAGGAGGAGGTTGGCGAAGGCGCGGGAGAGGGCGTCGTGGTGGCCCCGGACCCGGGGGAGGTCCACCGGGGCGCGGAAACGGGCGGAGACCTCGGGAGGGAGGTGGGTGCGCACCAGGTAGTCCAGCATCTCCCGGAGATCGATCTCGCTGGTGGGCCCCTCCGGGAGCCGCCCGAACTGGGCGAAGGAGCGCGCCCGCTCCTCCAGCCGGGCCGACTCGGCGGCAATCACCTCCAGCGCCTCCCGCGCGGGGGGAGACGCCGTCTGCGCCTCCAGGGTGCGCACCGCCAGTCGCATGGGGGTCAGCGGGTTCTTCAGCTCGTGCGCCACGCTCCGCGCCATGGCGACCCAGGTGCGCATCCGCTCCGCCTCCAGCTCGCGCGCGTGGGAGGCCGCCAGCTCCGCCTCCATGCGGCGGAAGGCGGCACGCAGGATCCCGAACTCCCCCGTCTCGTCCGGGTCGCCGGGGCGGGGTCCGGGGAGCGCCTCCCCCCGGCCGATGCGTCCCGCCCACCCCACCAGCTCCTCCACCGGGCGCGACAGCCCGTGCGCGATCCCCCGCGCCGCGCGGAACGCCAGCCAGGCGAGCGCCGCGCCCAGCACCACGGCAGCGGCCGGGAGGGCGAGGAGGGTGCGCCGGATCAGGTACTCCCAGCGCCGCGCCTGCACCAGGGAGCCGCTCAGCTCCTCCCGGTGCCGGCGCGCGGAGCGGACCAGCTCCGGGTCGCCGGAGGCTTCCGCGAGGTGCACCAGCTCCCGCCCACTCCCGGCGATCCGCTCCCACGCGCCCAGCGCGTCGGTGCGCGCCACGGTGATGGAAAGGAGGTACGTCCCGGCGCCCAGCAGGAGGAGCGACGGGAGGATGGAGAAGAGCACCAGCGCGGTCCGCAGGCGGCGTTCGAAGGAGCGCCGAGGGGGCATCGGTCTTTCGGGAGAGCAACGCGAAGGGTACTTTCGGCCCGGCGGGCAGGGGCGGACCGTCCCGACCGGGCAAAGGTACCGTCGCCGCGGCGCGAGCGGCAAGAAGACCGACATTCCGGAGGCCCCGCGTGACCCCTTCCCCGCTGGAGGCGGAGCTGCGCCGCCGCTTCGCGGTGCGGACCGAGGAGTTCGTCCACGGGGGATTTCGGGTGGAGGTGGTCCTCCCCGCCGCTGCGGACGAGCTGATCGACGAGGCGGAGTTCGAGGCGGACGAGCGCCTCCCCTACTGGGCCGACCTGTGGCCCTCCGCCCGCGCTCTGGCCCGCCGCGTGCTGGACGGGCCGCTCCCCCGCGGGCGGACGCTGGAGCTGGGGTGCGGGGTGGCGCTCCCCTCGCTGGCCCTCCTCGCCCGCGGCGCGGAGGTCCTGGCGACCGACTACTACGAGGACGCGCTCCTCTTCGCCCGGGCCAACGCGGAGCGCAACGGCCTCGGCGGCCTGCCGGTGCGGCTCCTGGACTGGCGCGACCCGCCCCGGGAGCTGGGGTGCTTCGGGGCGGTGCTGGCCGCCGACGTGCTGTACGAGCAACGCAACGCCGAGCTCCTCGCCGCGCTCCTCTCGCGGGTCGTCGCGCCCGGGGGGCGGGTGGTGGTGGCCGACCCCGGCCGCGCGTACCGCTCCGTGTTCGAGGAGCGGATGCGGGAGGAGGGGTGGACTGTCGAGGAGGAGCGCGTCCGGGAGCCGACGGAGTACGCCCCCTCGGGGAGCCAGGAGATCCGCCTCCTCCACCTCCGCCCTCCCGCGACATGAGACTTCACCGGAGGCCGACAGAAATGAAGAGAGCCCGTTTCCTCGCAGCCGTGCTCCTGCTGGGGGCCGCCTCCGCGCAGGCCCAGCAGACCCAGCTCCGCCCCGCCGCGCCCGAGCGCGTGGACGCGGCGATGAACGCCCGCATCCGCGCCGAGGGGATGGAGCGCTCGCGCGTCCTGGAGACCGCGGTCATGCTCTCCGACGTGCACGGCCCTCGGCTGGCCGGCTCGCCGCAGTACCGTCGGGCGGCCGAGTGGGCCCGCGACGAGCTGGCCTCCTACGGTCTCCGGAACGCGGCGCTGGAGCCCTGGGGGACGCGCCGCGGCTGGGGGTGGGAGGTGACGCGGCACTCGGTGGAGCTGGTATCCCCCTACTACGCGCGGATCATCGCCTACCCCCGGGCGTGGAGCCCGGCGACGGAGGGGACGGTGCGGGGCGAGCCGGTGCTGGTCTCCATCCGTGGCGAGGCCGACCTGGCGAGGTACCGTGGCCAGCTCCGGGGGAAGATCCTCCTCAACGGCGAGGTCGGCCCCGACACCACGCGCTTCTCCGCGCCCGGGCGCCGCTTCACCCAGGCGGCGCTCGACTCGATGTCGCGCATCACCGATCCCGGGTCACCGCGCAGCTACCGGGAGGATGCCGGGGGGTACGCGGAGCGGGTCCGGCAGCGGCAGCGCCTCTTCGCGCGGATGCGCGAGGAGGGGGTGGCGGCGCTCCTGGAGCCCAGCCGCAACTTCCGCGCGGTCAATGTCTCCGCCTACCAGGCGTACGACAGCGACGTGTCGGGAGCCGTCCCCGCCTTCGTAGTGGACGCGGGCGACTACGCGCGGCTCGCGAACCTGGCAAGGCGCGGGCGGGCGCCGGTGCTGGAGGTGAGCCTGCAGACGCGGGAGAGCACCACGGACTCGGTGGGGTTCAACGTGGTGGCGGAGATCCCCGGGAGCGACCCGCGCCTGCGGGACGAGGTGGTGGTCGCGGGGGGGCACTTCGACTCCTGGACCGCCGGGACCGGGGCCACGGACAACGCAGCGGGGGTCGCCATCGTGATGGAGGCGGCGCGGATCCTCCAGGCGGTGGGGGCGAAGCCGCGGCGCACCATCCGGGTGGCGTTCTGGGACGGGGAGGAGCACGAGGAGTACTTCGGCTCCCGGGGGTACGTGCGGCGGCACTTCGGCGACCCGGAGACGGGGCGCCTCCTCCCCGGCCAGGCGAAGGTGTCCGCGTACTTCAACGTGGACCACGGCGCGGGGCGGATCCGCGGGCTCTACCTGCAGGGGAACGCCGCCGTCCGCCCGGTCCTGGGCACCTTCCTGGAGCCGTTCCGGGACCTGGGCGCGGCGAACCTGACGCTGGCCAACACCGGGAGCACCGACCACATGCCCTTCGTGGGGGTGGGGATCCCGGCCTTCACCTTCATCCAGGACCCGCTGGACTACAACACGGTCACGCACCACACGCACCGGGATGTGGCGGCGGCGCTCCTGGAGGACGACCTGAAGCAGGCGGCGGTGGTGGTGGCGAGCGTGCTCCTGCACACGGCGAACCGGGAAGAGCTGCTGCCGAGGGTGGGGCGGTAGCGAAGGGGCTCGCATACCTGGACGCCCCTGTCTGCGGGCGATCCTATACGCCCGCGTCAGCGCGCTAGGTCCCTGGGGAAAAGAACCGGTCGAAGCCCCTGGCGGCGAGCCCTTCGCGCAGGTGCCTGTCCCCGGTCCAGAGAAGTCCTCCCAACTCGAGCGTGAGAGCCACGTGCGGAATGTCGCTCTCGTCCACCTCGCGGCAAAGATCCCGGGCCGAGCGCCAGTGCCCGGGTGCGATCAGCTCTTCCCTGTGGATGTGCAGGCGGCGCAACAGCACGTGGTAGAAGCGCACCAGATCGTCCTCCTCCAGGCGACTGAGGCGCAGGATCTTCTCCTTGTGCTTGAACAGCTCCACGAGCACGCTCTCGCAGACGTAGAACGCGTGCTCGGAGCGGAGGAGGACCTCGGCGAAGCGGCCCTCGCCCTTCAGCAGGGCAGAGAAGATGACGTTCGTATCGACTGCCACCGGAGCGGACACGGGACCCGCTATCGATCCTCGGCGTGAACGCGGGTCCGCTCCCAGGCGCCGCGATCGATCTCCTGGGCCAGCACCGCGGCATCCGCTTCGGAGAGCTGGCTGCGGCGGCGGATGGATTCGAGCTCGAGGTAGTCGAGGAAGCGCGACACCTCCTCGCGGTCGAGGACATCGCGTCGCACGCGCACGACGATATCCTGATCCTCGATGTCGATGCGGTAGGCCGGCTCTGCCATGAGTACGCGCTCCAGGTAGGGACTGGGGGCTGCGGGCCTCCGAAAGTAACACCGGAAGCCAGAGGTTGCGAGGGTCCAGCGCCCCCAGACTGATACGCCGAGGGCGAGGAGCGTAAGTGTCCACAGCGTGCGAGGATCCGCGGCGTGTACCTGCAGGGGAACACCGCCGTCCGCCCGATCCCGGGGGCCTTCCTGGAGCCGTTCCGGGACCTGGGCGCGGCGAACCTGACGCTGGCCAACACCGGGAGCACCGACCACATGCCCTTCGTGGGGGTGGGGTCCCGGCCTTCACCTTCATCCAGGACCCGCTGGACTACAACACGGTCACGCACCACACGCACCGGGACGTGGCGGCGGCGCTCCTGGAGGACGACCTGAAGTAGGCGGCGACCGTGGTGGCGAGCGTGCTCCTGCACACCGCGAACCGGGACGAGATGCTGCCGAGGGTGAGGCGGTAGGGGGGAACGACTCAGAAGCCGAATCCGACACTCACAGCTACCGTAGGAAATATCTTGTCTCCCAGGGAGACGGGAGTAAATCCGGCTCGGTAGATTACGCCTCCTTCCTGCTGGAAGCGGTACGCGATCGTACCCGTGAACTCGGGAGAGAGAAATCCAGATCTCACCGGGTCCTCGACAGCCCGGGAGTGTGGGTACCGATACCAGAGCACTGCCCCTGCACCGATCTCCAGCCGGTGCGGTCCCTTTCCGAAAAATCCATTGAGCAGCATGGGCGATAGGACCGCACTCCAGTCTAGGCCCGGGAAGAGTCCCACGCCTGCACGCACACTGACGGATTCAGTGATGAACCGTTCGTAATTCACGGAGCCGATAATCCCTGGTCCTAGCGCCTCGGCATGGACCGCATTCCGTTTCAGGGTCTGGGCTTCGGCTGAAATCGCCGCTCCTGACCAGAGGAGGGTGAGGAGCAGAAAGCAGGGACGGGAGCAACAGATAGTGGACATGTAGGCAAATCGGGAGCTAGGATAGGCGGTGGGTGATGCCGTAGGAGAGACGACCCTGACAGCGCGCGGTCACAGAGCAATCACTCAGTGTCTCCTATGGCTCTCCCATTGAGCCGAGACCCTGCTACGGCGCGAGAACGAAGGTACGCACGTGGACGGCCCCCTGCTTGACCCACTCGGGCTCTTCCGAATCACTCACTCGCCCTTACAGCTCCTCAACCCGGCTGCACGGGTCGGACGGCTTGCGGGTCGAGGTAGACCGCGACCGGCCACATACAGTCCGAACTCTGTGTGCCGACGGAACAGCCGCAGCCGCAGATCCGGTTCGGCCCGCCGGTGCCGCTCGGTCCGCAGCACCCTGTCCACCGTTCGGGATCGGAATCCTCCCCCACGCCGACCAGCGCGTCCGGCCGGACCGCGTAGCAGCCGGTGAAGTCCACCGGCAGCCCCTGATGGCTAGTCGGCAGGTAGCCCGCTGCGACCGGCCAGTAGTTGCCCGCTGGTACCAGCGGTGCCAACGCGCGATCCGCAAGCTCTGCGGGGTCGCCAAGCCGCCGAAGCGGCCCGGTGAGCGTGGCACCACACGACCGGCACACGAACTCCGCCACTACCGGCAGTGGGGGGTACCACGGTACTCGCTGCTTGTCCATGCACTTCATGACACGGCGCCCTCCGGTGGTGGCTTGACGTCCCCAAAGCCCACTTTCTGCAGCGGCCCGGATGAGGACGCCCGCAGGAGGTACTTGCCCATCGCACGCTCACTTCCCGCGGCTACGCCGACGCCGCTGTTGGCGTGGTACCTCTCCCCACATCACGCCTCGGAAGCACCATCTCCACCCACCGGCGCTCCCGCACGCTGGCGGCGACCGCCTCAATCACCCGCATGTTGGCCACCGTGTTCCTCCAGCGGCGTGGGCACCTCCGTCCCCTCCAGCACCGCTCGCGAGAAGAGGTCGCTCTGCAGGGTGTACTTGTCCGCCGCCTCCGTCCAGTGCTCCTCCACCCCGCCGGGGTGCCGGTGCCAGAAGCGGGCGGGCTCGTCGGGCGCGGGGGTGAAGGGTGTCTCCACCTCGATGCAGCCGGTGGTGCCGAACAGTGTGGCCCGCTGGTACGGCACCATCTGCGTCGCGCAGCTGAAGGTCGCGGTGCCGGCCCCGAACTCCAGGATCCCGGACGCCAGGCGATCGGTGCCGAAGCCCGGGTCGTACTCGGCGGTGCCGCAGACCCGCGCCGGCTCGGAGCCGAACAGCAGCCGCGACAGCGAGATGCAGTAGCAGCCGATGTCCATCAGCCCGCCCCCGCCGATGTCCGCCTGGTTGCGGATGTTCAGCAGGTCGACGTTGTGGTACGAGAAGACCGAGTGCACGCTGCGTAGCTCCCCGATCCCTCCTCCCGCCACCACGTCGCGGATCCGCCGCCACCGCGGGTGGAAGCGGTACATGAACACTTCCATGACGCGAAGGTCCGGACGCCGCCGCGCGGCCTCCAGCAGCGTCCGGGCCTTCGCCACGCTCAGCGCCAGGGGCTTCTCGCACAGCACGTGCTTCCCCGCCTCCAGCGCCCACAGCGACCAGGGGACGTGCAGATGGTTGGGGAGCGGGTTGTAGACGGCGTCGACGTCGGGGTCGTCCAGCAGCTCCTCGTACGAGCCGTATGCCCTGGCGATCCCCAGGCGCGAGGCCGCCTCCCGGGCCCGCTCCGGGTCGCGCGAGGCGATGGCCGTGACCTCGCTGTACCGGCCCCGCTACATGGCCGGGATCACCTTCTCGGTCCCGATCCGGGCCGTGCTCAGGACACCCCAACGGACTTTCTGCATCTACGCTGCCGGCTACGGGTGCGGAGGTGCGGGCCCGCACGGCACGGCCGCTGCACGGAGGAGCCCGTCCGGGAGGATGTTAGGGAGGTAGGGGTCGGACAAGCGCGCACCGGCCCGCCACCGGCACGAGCTCAGGACCCCGGGCGTCCATTGACGTGTCCCTCTCCCGGTGTCTATGCTTGGGCCACCGCCGACGATCGCCAGCGGTCAGGTCCCTCCGGGACCACCTCATCTAAACACGAGTTCCCATGTCCGGGTTCGTACAGCGAGGCACAGTGGATGGTGGCCTGCGCGTCCTGATCACCAACTGCACCCTGGCCACCCGCACCGGTACCGAGCTGTACGTCCGCGACCTGGCCATCGGCCTCCTGGAGCGGGGCCATTCCCCGGTGGTCTACAGCCCCTTCCTCGGCCCCGTAGCCGAGGAGATCCGCGCCGCCACGATCCCCGTCACCAGCGACCTGGCGAGCCTGGGCGCCGCTCCCGACGTCATCCATGGCCACCACTGGCCCGAGACGCTCACGGCGCTTCTGGCCTTCCCCGGCGTCCCGGCGCTCGCCGTCTGCCATAGCTGGGTCGGCTGGCGCGACATCCCCTTCCACTTCCCCCGGGTCCTGCGCTACGTGGCGGTGGACCACACCTGCCGCGACCGGTTGCGCTTCGAGCACGGCATCCCCGAGGAGCGCATCCGGGTGGTGCTGAACGCGGTGGACCTGGACCGTTTCCGCCCCCGCGCCCCCCTGCCGCCTCGTCCCCGGCGCGCGCTGGTCTTCAGCAACCTGGCGGGCGAGAAGCACTCGCACCTCCCCGCGGTGAAGCAGGCGTGCGCGGCCGCGGGGATCCATCTCGACGTGGTGGGGGCTGGGGTGAAGCGCTCGGTGGCGCGCCCGGAGGAGGTGCTCCCCGCGTACGACCTGGTCTTCGCCAAGGCACGGTCGGCACTCGAGGCCCTGGCGGTAGGTGCCGCCGTGGTCCTCTGCGACTCGGTGGGTGCAGGACCCATGGTCACCACCGCGAACCTCCCTCGCCTGCGCCCCCTCAACTTCGGGATGCGCACGCTGCGCAGCCCCGTGACCCCCTCCGTGCTCGGCAGCGAGATCGCACGCTACGACGCCGCCGACGCGGCGGAGGTGTCGCACCAGGTGCGGGAGAGCGCGGGGCGCGACGCCATGCTGGCTGACCTGGTGGCGCTCTACCGGGAGGTCGTCGCGGAGCACCGCGCTCGGGGACCGGACGACCTGGCGGCGGAGCAGCGCGCCGCGGCGGCCTACCTGCAGTCGCTGGCGCCGCGGCTCCAGCAGCGGGACATGCTGAGGCTGGCCTACCTGCGGATGTTCCGCACCCCGGTGCTGGGGTGGCTGCTGCGCGCCTACGCCGCACGGCCCGGGGGCGGGCAGTTGCTGGCGCAGATCGAGTCCCCGGAGTAGCGCCGCGGAGCGAGCCGCTCAACTGGAGAGCGCGGCGCGGTAGGCGGCCAGCGTCTCCCGGATGAAGCGCTCGCGGCTGAACTGGGCGGCGCGCTGCAGCGAGGCCTGGTGCAGGCGCTCGCGCAGGGTGGCGTCCCGGTAGAGCTGGAGCATGGCCTGGCTGAGGGCGTCGCAGTCGTGGGGATCAACCAGGATCCCGGCCTCGCCCACCACCTCGGGGAGCGAGGAGGTGCGGGAGGTGATCACCGGGGTGCCGCACTGCATCGCCTCCAGCGGCGGCAGGCCGAAGCCCTCGTAGAAGGAAGGATAGACGAAGCCGAGCGCCCCGCTGTAGAGGGGGGCCAGCTCCGGATCGGGTACGTACCCCGGCAGCACGACCCGCTCCCGCACCTCGCCCGCTTCCTCCAGTACTGCGGTCAGGCGCTCCGATCCCCCGCCCGGGTGGCCGGCCAGCACCAGGGTAAGGTCGCTGATCCGCTCCTGGCGCACCGCCTGCACGAAGGCCCGCACCACCCCCTCCATGTTCTTGCGGACGTCGATCGTGTTCAGCGCCAGAAGATAGGGTCTGGTTCCGATCCCCAGCCACTCGCGCAGCGCCGCCGCCCGCCCGGGCTCGGCGCACGGGTAGAATCTCTCCGGATCGGCGGCCAGGGGCACCACGAAGATCCGCTCCGGGCTCGCCACATCATGCTCGCAGAGATCGGCGCGGGTCGCCTCCGAGGGCGCCATCACCCAGTCCTCCTCGCACAAGCTCCCTATCAACCCGCTCAACCAGTGAACGAGGAGGTCGTCGCACAGTTCGGGGAAGCGGAACGGAATCAGGTCGTAGATGCTCAGGAAGCGTTGCGGTGAGCGCCCGCGCTTCGGGTGCGGGGGGAGGCGGGTGCCGGGGGAGTGGAAGACGTCCACCGGGGGCGAGGCGTCGGTGACTACGGGATGGATCTGCCGGTCCAGGTAGCGTCCGCCATCCCGTATCAGGGCGGGGAAGGCGTGTGGGAAGAACCGGCGCGCCGAGCTGCGCACGAGCGACATCGCCCCGCGCAACTGTGGGGCCCACGCCACGCTGGAGCCCACCAGGGGAACCCCCGTCAGGCGCTCGCTGGTCCGCAGGTACTCCATGCACCCCTGGTAGGCGAAGCTCGAGTCGTTGGCGCAGAAGAGCAACTGGCAGTCAGGGCTGGAGGCCAGCCCCTCCGCCAGGTGGCCGTGCACCCGAAAGCTGCCACCCCGCATCTCGGGATGGAGCTGCGCGAGGCCGAGCGTAGAGATGTCCAGGAGTACGCGCATCCGCGCGCGGCAGGGGTCCGACATGGTCGGTCTTGTGGGAGCGGGGATAAATACGGCCCGAGTATCGACACCGCAACTCGGACGTGGCGGCGGCGCTCCTGGAGGACGACCTGAAGCAGGCGGCGGTGGTGGCGAGTGTGCTCCTCCACACCGCGAACCGGGACGAGCTGCTGCCGGGGCGGGGCGGTAGGGGGCGACGGGGCTCGGCTCAGGAAGTGTTGGTTGAGGACTTCAGGTTCGGCAGAACCACGGGCCGGGCCCGGATCCGGTCCACGTACTCAGCGAAGTCGTGATCGGCCCAGAAGTCCTGTTCCTTATTTTCGGAGCGGAAGTCGGGTAGATCCTTCTCATCCGGAGCGCGCGTGCACTTTTCGCTCCGGAGCCATTGGGATCCCCACTTAAAGGGCGTACCGACGCGGCTCACCCGCCGCTACGAACTCAAAGGCCACCTGAGGCTCGCTCCTGATCTCCTCGTAATCACGGCCATGTCTTCTACGCTCTTCAGTTCGGCAGTTTCCTTTACCTTCTTGAGGCTCCAAGAATCATACTTCACTCCGAGCGTCGCCGCGACACGTGATGCTATGTCATCAAGCGGTTGGAAGGAGCGAACTTTGCTGGGTGGCACAGGCACAGAAATCCGTCCGATGCCTCAGGTTGAACTCACCGCAGGAACCTCTGTGCTCCACTGGAAGCAGAGGGTGAAACCGTCGGGATCCTTCACATAGAGCTGCTTCATTCCATAAGGTGCAACTGTCGGCGGTGCGACCTGGATTCCGCGCGCACGCAGATGGTCGTATGCAGCATCCACCTCGGGGCAGGCGATGAACAGGGCAGTATCGTCGTGTGCTGCGACCCGCGCCGCATCGGGACTCGGTGGGCGGACAGCGTCCGGGTCATATGCGGTATTCAGCATGAGGTCCGCCCGGTCACGCCTGAGCCACACCCAGTCAACCCGATCCCCTGGGGCCTGCTCCGCGGGTGGCGCAGACTGGATGACTTCAAAGCCGAGCACGTCTCGATAGAACGCCAGCGAAGTGGGCATGTCGAAGACCTGTAGCAGCGGACAGATGCCCTCGAGCCGGAAAGCCATGCTGCACCTCCGCGTCCCGGTGCAATGAGGTGACTGGTCGTGCCCAAGCTCAGGTGTCGAAGAGACCCAACCCTGATCCGATCCCCCGAATAGCGTACTCCCCATGTTCACGCGCTGTGCCGTCAATTGGGGTGTGTCATGGGCAATCGCCTCCCGCAGGGCCGAGCGGTCTACCGCGCCGCCGTCACCGGAGCGGGCCGCCGGCCCAGCGCCTCCTGCATCAGCTCGTCCATCCGGGCCATCTGGCGGCTCCAGTCGTACCGGCGCGCCACGGTCACGCGGTGCGCCGCCAGCTCGGGCGTGTCGCGGGCGAGCGCCTCCCGCAGGGCGAGAACGAACGCGGCCGGATCGTCCGCGAACCTCACGAGCCCGGGATGCCGCCGGTCGAACCGCCGGACCTCGGGGAGCGACGTCGCCACCACGGGGAGGCCCGCGGCCAGGTACTCCTTGAGCTTCACCGGCAGGATCGCCGCCGTGAACGGATTGATCGCGTACGGAAGGATCCCTACGTCGAAGCGTGCCATGAAGTGCGCCACCTGGGCGTGCGGGATCGCGTCGAGCAGACGGACGTTGGGGAGCCTCGCCAGCGCGGAGGCGTCGACGAAGCGTGGCCCGACCAGCACGAACTGCAGGTCGGGCGCGAGCTCCGCGCTGTGTACCAGCAGGTCCAGGTCGGTCGCGCTCCGGAGGCTCCCGATGAAGCCCATCACGGGCCCGCAGCACGCCGGGAAGCCCGGGTGCGCTTCGCCGCGCGACCGGCGGGCACGCACGAACTCCTCCACGTGCGCGCCGCACTCCAGCAGCTCCACGCGGGGCGAGATCTCGGCGGCCATCCGGTGAAGCAGGCCGGAGCTCACAAGGACGAGATCCGCCTCGGCCAGGAGCGCGCGCTCCGACCACCTCAGGTACCGGGCCGCGGGCGAGCTCGCGGCGAGGAGATCGACGCAGTAGTACACCACCAGGTCCGGGCCGAGGGCGCGGATCACCGACCGGGCCAGCGGCGCCGGGCTGAAGGTGACCACGATGAGCGGCCCGGGCGCATCGCCCATCCACCCGCGGACGGAGCGGACCAGCACGCGGGTGTTGATGCCGGTGGCCGCGCGCGACTCCGGAAGGGGGAGGAGAACCGGCGAGAGGACGTCGATTCCGCGCCCCACGGGCCAGGCGCGGCCGTGGGCCCGCCACCAGTTCCGCAGGCGGGACCAGAGCCGCGACGCGTCGCGGAGCGCGGCACGCCGGACCCCCGTGTTCTCGACGAAGAGCACGCGGTTGCCCGCGGCTGCGAGGGCCTGGGCGACCTCGTGAGGGATCTGTCGGTTGAACGACCAGTCGACCAGCGACAGACAGACGATCGAAGCACTCCGGATCACCGCTCCCCTGTCCTCGCTCTCCCGGAGGCCAGTGCCGACATCCCCCCGGCCAGCTCGATCAGCCGCGTCCCCACCGCGACCGCCGCGTAGTAGGGGAGGGTGATCGCCGGCACCCCCATCTGACGCCGGTGCCGCGCCAGCCGCAGCCAGTCGACGAGGATGCGGCGGGCACTCAGCGCCACGAGGGCCAGCGGGCCGAACCGGCGGACGAACGGCGTCCCGCGCAGGACGGCCCGCTCGTCCAGCCGGTAGATCACCACCCCGTCGTGTCCCCGCTCGAAGTGCTTGCGCACGAAGCCCAGGCCGTGGACGTCCACGGCGTGCGATACCACGGCGCGCGGATCGTAGACGATCCGCGCGCCGGCCGCGCGCATCTGATGGTAGAGGAAGTAGCAGCCGCCGTTGCGCGGGATGCGCTCGTCGAAGCGGTGCGCGAGGAAGGCCTCCCGGCGGAACGCCACGTTGTTGATGTTGAACCCGCTCGCTTCCCCTCCCTGCTCCCCGTGGACGTACGCGAAATCGGGGATCGAGAACGTCCGCGCCGCCCACGACCCGCCGGTGTAGCGGGTGCGGCCCGCCACCGCCGCGACCTCCGCCCCCTCGGCGAACGGCGCCACGAGCCGCTCCAGCCAGTCGGGCTGCGGCTCGCAGTCGCTGTCCAGCAGCGCGACGATCTCTCCGGTCGCGGCCTCCGCCCCGGCATTCTTCGCGGCGAAGTAGTTGGTGGCGGGCGCGGCCACGAAGCGCACCGCCGGGTAGCGGCGGCCCAGCTCCTCGGCGGTGGCGGCCGCCACCTGCTCGTCCAGGACGACGACCCGCTCGATCAGCTCCCGCGGGTACGTCTGGCGGTCGAGCGCGTGGAGGGTGGTGGCGAGGTCGTCCGGGAGCGACCCGGTCGTGTTGTCGAACCGGGCGGTGATCGTTTCCGTGACGACGCTGACGCGGGGACGCTTCATAGAGCTCATGGAGACAGTCGATGGATCCGGATGCCGACCTGCCGGGCGAAGAACGCGAGGCCCCAGAGCGGCGCCCGAAAATGTGCCACGAGCCAGGCCCTGCCGCAAGCACGCCACACGCTGCGGTCGACATTGCGCGCCCTCCCGCGGAGGACGGCGAGGACGAGGTGCAGGGACAGGTTGAACAGGAGCCGCTCGAGGACGGCGCGCGGCTCCGGGTCGCGGGTCCTCCGCAGCTCCTCGGAGAAGAGCGTGATGCGCGCCGCCAGTGAGCGGCCCAGGTCGAAGCTGATCCCGTCGGGGTGCACCGTGTACTCGGCGACGGGGCGGCCGACGAAGTCGACCTCGTGGCGCAGCGAGATCCGGAGCCAGGCGAGGTAGTCGGCGGAGAACGGGACGGTGGTCGCGAAGCCGCCGACCTCCTCCAGGCACGTGCGGCGCACGAGCACCGTGCAGGTGGGCACGAAGTTGCACCAGGCGAACTGCCGCGCGGCGCGCCCGCGCCGGGGCGGGGCCACCGCGAACGACGTCCGCCCCAGGCGCGGCGCGTCCGCGCGGGGCGCCGACACGTGGATCACGTCCCCGAAGACCAGGCCGACCTCGGGCCGATGCATCAGCGGCACCTGCACGGCGAGCCGATCGGGGAGCCAGGCGTCGTCCGAGTCGACGAAGGCGATCAGCTCGCCCCGCGCGTGGCGCAGACCGAGGTTGCGCGCGGCGTAGGCGCCCGAGTGCTCCTGCACCAGGAGGGTGAGCGACGCGCCGAAGCGCTCCACCACCTCGCGAGTCCCGTCGGTCGACCCGTCGTCGACCACGATCAGCTCAAGGGGGCGGTACGTCTGCGCGAGGACGCTGCGGATGGCCCGCTCGACGCACCCCGCGCGGTTGTACACCGGCAGGATCACCGAGACGAGGGGACCGTCGGGGTCGCTCGTCGGCGCGCTAGGGATCACGAGGACGGCGCCCTGCGCAGGAAACCGAGGTAGAGGGAGAGGTCGTAGCTCACCGGCGTCGCGGCGGAGCCCGCCCACACGGCCAGTCCGAACCGCCCTGCATCGACGGTGCAGGCGAATCCTTCCCGCCCCTCCACGACCCGCCACGCCCGCCACATCCCCCTCGACAGGCGGATGTCGTCGAAGACCACCAGCGCGCCCCGACTCAGGTACGGCTCCAGGCGTCCGAGATAGTGCAGCGTCGCCTCGTACGTGTGGTGACCGTCGATGTAGGCCAGGTCGATGCCGCCCCCGAAGGTCGGGAGGAGCCGGTCGAGAGCATCGTCGAAGCGCGCGTTCACGACCTCCGCCGCGCCCGAGACCTGGCGGAGGTTCGCGCTCGCCAGCGCCGCCAGATCCGGGGAGCCTTCCACGGTGACGAACCGCTCGCAGTGCTCCGCAGACGCCAGATAGCACCCGGAGATCCCGGCGCCCCCCCCCAGCTCCAGGAGGGTCCGCGCCCCGAACGACCGCGAGCAGAGATGCAGGAACGTCCCCCATTCCCGGTTGATGCTGACGCTGCGGGCGAGCTGCGACGCGGTGAGGGGGCGGACTTCACCGTCGCGGTTCACGACCCGGAAGACGCATGGCTCGCGAGCCACCGTCTCCCGGATCCGCTCGACCTGGTGCGCGACCTGCCGCTCGGCGGGCTCCAGGGGCCTGCCGAAGAGAAACCCCAGGGGGCGTCGGAACGGCGCGGGAAGCCCATCCGCGAGCATCCTCTGCAGCCTGTACAGCCCGAGAGGAGCCACAGCCCGTCTGTAAACCCTCCGGGCCAGCGAGCGGGACGTGCCGGCCACCGTCATACCGTGCCTGGCGGGATGCGGATCACCTCGCTCCTGCGGTGGAAGAGTGCGGCACCTGAAGCGCTACCCGGTCGACGCCCGGCTTCCCCGTCGATCGATACGGCCACTCTCATGCAGCCGCTCCAGGTTCTGTGAATGAGCTCAGAAGTCGAATAACTCCTTCCAGACGCTCTTCGGTTTGCGATGGCGGTAGTAGGAATCGCTCTCCTCCCGGTAGCCCGGATCCCTCCGGAACCCCTCCTTTGGGGCCTCCGTGGTGGATCGCTCGATGATCTTGTCGAGCTCTCCCCGGTCGAGCCAGACTCCGCGGCACTGGGGGCAGTAATCGATCTCGATCCCCTCACGGTTCGTCATCACGAGATCCGGATCGCGGCAGATGGGGCACTTCATCGGATCCTCCTCCACTCAGGTTGACAGATCGGGTGCTGCCCGGCCCACTGTCGCCCGCAGCGCACCGGTCAGGCGGGTGGCGGCAACGGCTCCGCCCGATGCGCCCGCGCTGCGGCACGCGCGGCCTCCCGCCGACGACCGAGTACGGCCTCTGCATCGGGGATGGCCAGTACTACGGCTTCCATGTGCTTGCAGAATTCGGGCTCACCGCTGGCGGCTCGCAGTTCGGCCAGGAAGGGATGAATCTTACTGAAGGTCAGTACGATCTCGCCATGTGCCGCGCGAAACGCCTCTGCGTCGATCGCTCCGGTCGTGACCAGCGACGCCGCCATGTCCCAGTAGCCGAGCACCATACGGAACGCGGCGTTCCGGTCTCCGCTGAGGAGAGTGACGAGCTCGGCGAAGCTCTCCGGGTTGATTTCCCGGGTGAACCAGCTACGTGCCTCGCGCAGCACGGGCTCCAGCGCCCGGGCAACTCTCTATCCTCGGGATCTGGCGCCGGTCGCGCTGCTCACTCCTGCGGTGCAACTATACCCGGCCCTCTGTCGCCTGCAACGCTCCCGTTAGGCTGCGCGAGCGGGGTCGTGCGAGCGGGGAGTACGGTCCTTGCATGGGATCGGTGGAGCCAGGGCAGGTAAGAAATGAACCGAGACGGAGGACGGCAACGATGGCACGCGAGACAGGCACGGTAGAGCGCTTCATGAACGACAAAGGCTTCGGCTTCATCAAGCCCGATGCGGGTGGCAAGGACGTCTTCGTCCACCACTCGGCCATTGCCGGCAGCGGCTTCAAGTCGTTGGCGCAGGGGCAACGGGTGGAATTCGACCTGGTGCAGGATCCCAAGGGGCCGCGCGCAGAGAATGTAGAACCGCTGAACGAGTAGATCACTTAGATCCTGCAGATCGAGCAGGATGAGACAGATCCCCTGGAGCACGCCGGCTGACCTGACATGGGTCAGCCGGCGCACCGCGTCGGAGTCGAGGTCACCGGGTCCGCAGGTGCCCTCGTCTGGAATTGCGCCGGCCTGGAGAACCTGCCCTGCACCTCTGCTGCGCCAGTTTCTTCTCTGCCGTCATCTCCTCCTCCATGCTCGGGTTCAGGTGCAATCTCGCACCGGTTCGCCTGTTGTCAACGGCGGGCGAAAATGGGTTCTCCCGCACTTTTGGTGAAGCGTCATCCTTTCCACCACCTCGGTGTAGCGCGCCAGCCGCCGCGCCCGCCGCGCCTGCTTCTGCCGCTCGACGGCTGAAGTCCGTGGTTCCAGAGGCACTGTGGGCGGAGTCGCCGCCCGGCTGGCCTCCTCCTCCGCGCTTCGGAGCTGCCCGTGCTGCCGCTCCAGGATCTTCTGCAGCGCGTCGGTGAGGTTCTTGAAGAGGTGGAAGCGGTCGGCGACTTGGACTGCCTCGGGCGCACCCGTGGATGCACCTTCCGCGTAGACGCCGGCGCGGTCCCGGCTGATGACCTCCACTCCCGGGTGGCTGCGCAGCCACTCGGCCAGGCTCTCCACACTCCGCTCCGGCAGCAGATCCACGACGCATCCCCGCTCCAGATCGCAGAGGAGCGTGCCATAGCGGCGCCCCTTCTTCCAGGCCCAGTCATCCACGCCCAGGCAGCGCGGTGTGGGCAGATCCGGCTCCGCACCTCTTTCCTTCAGCCTCCGTAACAGCGTGTCAGCGCTGGTGAGGAGGCCCAGCGCTCGTGCCAGTCGTGCGCCCGGCTCACCGCCCAGAGCGAGCGCGATCCTCTGGTGGGCGGAGAAGAGACGGCAGGTGCGCCGAGCACGGCAGCAGGTGGTCTCCGGCAAGCGCTCGGTGAAGATGCGACGCTCACAACCGGGCGAGTCGCAGAAGAAACGGCGCGTGTGCAGCTCGATCCGGACGGGGACACCGTGCCAGGGAGGGTCCGTCAGATGCCGTACGTAGCGGCTGTGGATCCGGCGACTTACTCCACTGCAGGACGGGCAGGGGGCAAAAGGTCGCTTCGCGTGGGCGACAACCGTGATCTGCCCGGAGCAGATGCTCAGATGCTCCAGGTGAAGCTCAGCCGGCGAGGGGGTGAGAGCGGCGTCCGGCATGGGGCACCTCCAGCCTGAGGAGCCGCACTACCGCGCAACTCGCCTGCCACATGCCTTCACCAAAAGTGCGGGAGAACCGATTTTCATCCGCCGCTTACAAATACCTCGTCGCGTGACTCCCGGTGAGACTGTATTTGTACTCCTGCGAGGGCGCCTGTCACCTAGAACTGTTCATTATTGCGGACGGGAGGTGGTGCCGGCATTCCGAAATACGAGTGGTAAGCTCTGTTCTGTCAGGCACATCGCGGCCTTTCAACTGATCTTCTAAAGAGGGATTCGTAGTTGCTATAATCGCAGCCGCCAGAATGTACAAACCCACCATGTTGAAGGAGAAGGGAGCGATGTCGAAGCGATACCTTTACGCCGGGCTTGTGTTCAACGCCGCACTCCTGTTTGGAGCGCCGGGCGCCAATGCACAAAGTCAGAGGGAAGCGGACTGGGAAGCGAAAGCAATGCGTGAGCAGAACGAGCGTTTCATTCGAGATCATCCGGTGAAGCCCGATTCGTATAAGGACACACGAGCTTATCGCGAAGCATCGTCCGAAAGGAAAGCAGAAATCGACCGGTTGATGCGTGAACACCGCGAGCGGATGGATCGCGCTCTCGGGCGCCCCGAGGCAAGCCCAAGCCCGAAGCCGGAGTCACGTTGTAAGGAGTGCTGAGAAAGGAGGGGTCGAGTGGATTCGATCGACCCCTCTTCGGCTATCCGCTTCTCAACGGTGCCTGCTGCGCCTACCAGTGCACCACCTGAATTCGGAAATCGGCAGGGAGGTTCGGGCACTTGCGTGCGCGGATCTCCCTGGCCTCGCGTTCGAACTTCGTCGAGAACTCAGCCAACGTCTCCACGACCTCCCGTCCATTTGCTGGATCGACCAGGGTGACCCGCGTTCGGTCGGGAGTGCCGTCCCCTCGAATGGCCGTCATAATGCGCGCATGTACGAATGGTTCGTTGCAGGTGGCGCCTTCCCAGGTTGTGACCCAGAGCGGTCCATGTCGGCGCATGAGTGACTCCCATCCTTGTGCAGAATAGCTCTGTGGCGGCTCCGCACGCATTCCCGTCCGTCGTAGGAGTTCCGGCTTGAGATTGGCCGTTAAACCTTCATCATTGATGAACAGCCCGCGGAAAGGCTGCCCTAGTTCATTCGCGACATCCGACATGCGCAGATTCAGTGCGGATCGCTTCCACCCCCACATCATCGTGGTCGATGCCACCCAGCACCCGTTTTCCTTGGGCTGCTGAGCTCGACTTTAGCCATTCAGGCGGCGTAGGCGAGTACGTGCGTCAACCGCTCCAAGAGGGCGCGAGGGATTTGCAACGTCTCGCCTCTGCCCTCGGACATGGAGAAACCCTCGTATCGCCAGATTTCGCGCCGCACGGCAGCGAGCGCATCGCTGAAGGTCGGCACGGGCTTGTCATACCACGCCGCCTGACGCACCTGTAGCATACCGTACACATGCAGATGCTCGGCCATGAGGGCTACCAGGGAGAAGAGGCCGAGCAGGCACGGCGTCGTGCGTGCGATGGCCAGGTCCGACCACTGCCGCTGGGTCTCCACGCCCAGGTGGGCCCGGACCTCCTCGAAGGTGACCTCGATCTGCCAGCGGCGCACGAAGCAGGAGAGGATCTGTACCGGAGTCAGCTCCAGGTGCGTGCACAGGAACGCCGTTGGATCCAACTCTCCTGCCGGGTCCCGGACCAGCACCCAGCGCAGCGGCACCACTGGAAGCCCAGCGTGATACCACACCGCCGTGCCCGTAGCGATCTCCAACTCGCGCTCGCTGCGGCCATACCAGTGCGAGACGCGGATGCGCTGCCAGGGCGTGGCGGGATCGTGAAGCACCTGCGCCAGCGTGGGCAGGCGCTTGCCCTTCCGGCGCGGCCGTCCCAGCGTTCCCGGCACCCGCGGCGGTGCGGGCTCATAGAGCGCCGCATCCAGGCGCAGACGCGTGATCGCGGTGACGTGCCGGCGCACCCAGCAGAAGCAGGATGCGCCCTGCCTCTCGGCACGACCATCTGGCCCGGCTCAGGACACGATGGTAGCTTGGGAGGTAGCGCGCGTGGGCGAGTCCCATCACCCGCAGCGCCTGGGTTACCGTGCGTCGCCCTGGGCTCAGCAGTGCTCCCAAGAGGAGCACCTGAGCCCGCTTCCAGATCCGAGGACTGCAGACGGGTGCGAACGCTTCCAGCACCCGCCCGATGGTGGCAGGCGGGCTGTGCATAGCTCGCTCCTTCTTGGCCGATGGTCGCGAGACATGCTCATCTTGTCTGCCGCCTTTCGTTTACACCACCCCTAATTGGCTAAAGTCGAGCTAAGGGCGTCTGTTGAGATGGCCTTGGAGAATACACTTAATCACGTCGGGCGCCTGTCTCCTCCTCGGAGCGGATTCTGGGATCCGGCTGCGGCGTAGGAGGTTCACGGCCGCGTAGGATACCCTTGATCGCTCCGACGATTAGCTGATTTCAGGCCCGGTGCGGATTCAGGGATCCGGTCGAGGGGTGCCAGGCACCGCCTCCGACGTGACACTTGATCGCACCGGGCTTCACCTACCGCTGATCTCGCGTACTCGAGCTATGCTCAGCGACGAAGCTGCCGTATGCCTCCCGAATTACCGTATCCCATGAGGCGTCTACGAACTCGTCAACAAGACCAAACGCAGCCGAAAGAGCCGTCTCTCTGGACACCGAAGGATCTCGAAAAGTCGCGAGAGCCTCATCGACTTCTAAATCCCGAAGTACGGCCTGCAACCTAGCAGGTGGTTTAAGGCACAGCATGCTCATCTCACCCATAAACGTACGCACCGCGCTCTCAAAGTCCTCGCGTGTCATCATCTCGCCTCCAGCTAGTAACCAGTGGTGCTACCCCCATTGCGCAGTAGATCGAGTCAGAGCGTCAGTTGCGCAATGGAGAGGGGAATGAAGCCGTTCTCGTCCGGCTGGAGCCCCTCCCAGGCGGCGAGCAGGTTGAAGGCCGCGAGCGCGAACGCCAGATGCATCTCGAAGTAGTCCCACTCGCGATGCGGCATGCGCTTGAACTGCCAGCAGACGGTCAGCATCGAGAGCACGGTCTCAACCAGCATGCGCACGTTCCACTCCCCTCGGGCGCAGAGCTTCAGGTTCGGCGGATCGCCTGCTCGGGCGTGGAAGTTTCCATCGGCCAGCACGATCATCTTCTCCTTCCACCGGGCGATCAGAGGCTGAAAGACGGTGTCGTGCTCATTGGCGGTGCCGAGGTCCCAGTCGACGACCAGACCCCATTGGTTGAGCAGCAGGCAGAGCTTGCCCCCTACGATCCAGCGGTGGTTGCTCAGCCCCTTCTTCCCGATCTGGTTCGGCGTTCGACCCTCTCTCCAGGGGTGGATGAACTCGATCCCGTAGCTGTCGATCACCCCCAGGGTCGTTGCCTTCGCCAGGAAGTGCTCGGCCCAGAAGCGATGCGTGCGAAAGAGGCGGAAGAGCCGAGTGCGTTCGGGTAGCTGCGGGAAGAGGTGGCCCAGGTTCTGCACGAGCCAGCGGTAGAAGGCCCGCTGTCCTCGGCCCTTGATGGCGTAGAGAAGGGCCAACGTGGTAATCTCGCTCGGGTAGAGCACCGCCTGCGGATGCTTCTCCATCCGCAGCGTATCGTCCACTCGGCAAAACAGCGCCAGGGTCCACAACTCGGTCGTCATGGGGCTTGCCTCCGGAGCTTCGTGCTTGGTGCGTTTGGCTTGGACACCTCTCGCACCGGCAAGCCTCATGCGACCTTCTTCCTGCTAGCACCACTGGTTA